>JABMQA010000907.1 GCA_013203545.1 Bacteroidota bacterium | reverse complement strand
TGCCAGGGATTAGGAGAATCCAATCAAATCGGGCTTTAGCCCACAAAATGAGTTATTTGGGCTAAAGCCCAGTAAAACTTTGCAATTCTGTCCACCGGGATAAATCCCGGTGCCAGTCAAATTTCAAAATGTTTTCACACAGTCTCTGAAGGACGGGGCTATTTTTTCCCCCATCAATTTTTAGCCACTCCAAGTACTTTAGGCACTCCTTTCACAATGTACTGTTAAAGTGGACAAAGATCCCCGTTTCACCTTGCCGGTTCAATGAAAATTCTACCCTGAAAACCACATCGTAATAAGTTACGAAATCGATGCCCAGGCCGGTGCCGAGCAATAACTCATTGGTGAGATTGTTGCCCTCGTCATTTTGATTATTATAAACAAATCCTGCATCCAGAAACCAGTTTATGTAGAGCGCATAATGAATCTTGTTGAATTTTTCTGATTTAATAAATCCAAATTTGCCCACCTTTGTTGGAATCACGGTGTATTTGAAAGTGTTTTTGGCAAGCCAGTAACTCTGCCCGTCAATTACATATAATTCGTACCCCCTAACAAAATTACGGTTATATCCCAATCCTTTCTGATAGAAATAGGGCTGGTTGGAATTTGCTGAATACTTGCCCGCAAGGTCAGTTGAAAAATTTACCTTGTTGATGAGCTCCCAATATTTTCGAAAGGACGACATCATTTCAAGCATGTTAACCTTACAATTATTTAAAAAGCCAAAACCGCTCTTTGAAATTTTAAAATCAAAATAATTTCCATTCAAAGGATACACTTTTGAATCGCGGTGATCGCTCGTAAATCCATAACTAAGTGTTAGATACTCATTGGTGTTTTCATTCATAAATGAATAATTGTGATTAAGATTTAACACAGTATCATCAAAGGCGTAAAAGTTATGGCTTAGCTCCAACAGGTGGTGATGGTAAAAATTTGGCCTGTGGGTTATGTTCAGGTAGGTGAAATAGTGTTTAAACAAATACTTCTGTTTATCGCGTACAAACTGTAATTTATTATCAATTGTCTGGAAGGCGATCTCATGGTTTTGCGACCACCCCACCCCAAAGCCGGCGCCAAAAGTTTGTTTTTTATTAAAGTACGGGATGTCGTAACTTAAAACATAGCGTTCATCAAATCCAAATCGTAACAACAATTTCAAACTCTCCATCCTGCCCCTGCAATTTTCCTTAACCAGGTAAACGCCATAACTGACCCTGTTCAGGTCCTTGTCCTCCCACCATGAATTAAAATTGCGATCGGAGATCTCAAAAATCGGAAATGGCCATATGTACCATCTTTCAATAAGGTCTATTTTAATTACCAAATGCGAAAAAATACCATAAACGACAATCGAATCCTCCATAAAAACAAAATTAAAAAGAGATGTATTGAGGAGGTTTTCGCGTGACATGCGGAGTTTCGGACCCAATTGATATGAGGCAATGGTGTCTCCGGCCTGAAAAGTCAGTTCCCTCAAAATGATCTGGTCCCTGGTAATTTTATTACCCGAAATCACCACATCATCAATAATAAACCTTACTCTGCTATCCGTTTCATCAGCATGTACAACAATGCTATCCATATTGGCTTTTTCCTCCGGTGAATTTAACCCGTAGCCAATGGCCGGAAAAAAGTATAAAAATAATATGATAAGTATCGTTAATTTCATTGCCAGGCAATTGGAACATCTTTCATTGGTGCTTGCATGCGAAACAGGGTATCGGTTCAGATTTTAAGAAAATTCATCAGCGAATCATACCTTTCGCGAAGAAGGTCTTCATCTTTTTCATTTTCACCATAATAGGCCTTGATGTTATATTGAAACCTAATGAGGGATTGGATGACGGGTTCAATATTAATCCTGTTAAGCTTAAGCGTTAATTCAATTTTAGTTGAGTCGAAGTTTGAATTTATGCTGGAATTAAGAATTTTTGTGTCGTGCGCTTCGATAATCCTTGCAATTTCGCTCAGGTTGAGGTCATTTTCATTAAGTTCAACTACGATGATGCCTCCCGGGTTTTGCAACGACAATGTTTCCGCCATACATTTAATAAGTGTTTCACGTGTAATGACCCCTATGTATTCGTTTCGGTTGTTAAGAACAGGCAACACAGATAAACGCAGGCCCGACATCACAGATAATGAATTGAAATAGTGCTCATTTTCGGTAATGAAGGGTTTGGCCAAAGCAATGCAATAATTTCCGACAGGCAACCCCGTATCTTCAATTTCAAGCAACATTGTTTCGCTAACTATGCCCAGGTAATTCAAATTTTCAACCACCGGAAGGTGAGAGACATGATATTCCTCCATCCAATTTATTGCCATCGAAACCTTATCCGGTGTATGAAGTGGAAATATCGAGTCGCTAACCAATTCGCCTGCATTCATAAAAGGTTCTTTAAGTTATTTTTCTGATTCAATTTGCTACAAATTAACACATTCTAATCCACCTAATCAACGAAATTACATAATGTTTGTAATACCATCCTTAGGCAAAACCCTTTATTCCCATTCCCATTCCTCCTTCTCCAGGTAATCATCATTATAAATTTTCAGGTAACTGTTGTAGCGCGACAGGTGAATATCACCATTGGCAACAGCTTCCTTTACGGCACAATTCGGTTCATGAATATGGGTACAGTTATTAAATTGACACTGGTGCATAAAACGGCGCATTTCGGGGAAGCGCTCAGCAATTTCTTCCTTTCTGAAATTAACCAGGCCAAATTCCCGGATTCCGGGCGTATCGATAATATAACCACCAAATGACAAAGGATGCATTTCGGGAAAAGTTGTTGTATGCTTTCCCTTCAAATGATACGATGAAATTTGGCCGGTTTTCAATGTTAAACCGGGTTCGATGGCGTTAATAAGTGCAGATTTACCTACTCCTGATATACCGGAAAACAAATTGGTTTTGTCTTGCATTTCCATCTTAATCAGGTTAATGTTTTCCTTTGTTAGTACAGAGGTACGGAAGCATTTATATCCTGCCGACATGTAAATATTTTCAATTTCATCCAGATTTATAAAATCCTGCCCGTCGTAAATATCAATTTTATTAAACACGATTGAAGCCGGAATATGGTATGCTTCTGCCGAAACCAGGAACCTGTTGATAAACCCCATGGTAGTTTTGGGTTCCCTGAGCGAAACCACCAGCAATGCCAGATCGATATTGGCAGCAATAATATGGGAACTTTTTGACAGATTTGTCGATTTACGAATAATATGATTGTGCCGCGGAAGAATCTCGGTGATTAAACCGGTTGTTCCGTCAGCGCCCATAGAAATCCTTACCCCGTCGCCAACTGCAACAGGGTTGGTGGTTTTAATACCTTTGATACGGAATTTCCCTTTTAGTTTACTTTTAATTATATCCCCCGATTTTGTACGAACAGCAAACCAACTGCCGGTGGATTTAACAACAATCCCTTCCAAAATTCCCCCTATTTTAAAATTGTGGTATTTTCAGATGTCATTTTTAATAACCCAAATCCCTTTTTATCAATTGCTTCTTCCGATAACTTTTCAACAATTACCTTATTTCATATCAACAGAATTTTGTTGTGTGCAAAAAAAACATAAATTTGCTGTAAAATTAAATAATTAGATCAATTATTGTGATAGCATACCTTGAAAATATCGAACTTTCTACACTTATCTCCTGGTCAATAGCGCCTGTTATGGCAATCATCCTTGCGATGATGTCGTTGAAAACCGCGGGTAAAAAAATGTTTTTATTTTATATCAGCGCATATTTTATCGGGTTGCTAACCATCATACCCATGATTGCCGGGCTTTATTATTCATCTTACCTTTTTTTGGATCACGTTAGAAGCATTAGAAGAATCCTGTTTTTTTCGTTTGTGCTGGTAGGCTTTTTAGCAGAGTTAACGAAGTTCCTTTTTTTACGGTATCATTTCATGCCAAAGGAGAAAATAACCAAGCCCGTGGACGGAATCTTGTTTTCCGTGATGATCGCACTTGGTTTTTCAACGGTAGCCAACATATACTTTTCTTATTTCTGGATCGATTCCATCAATGTTAAGGCGATTAATTACAGTTTGCCTTTTGCGAATTTTCTGATTGCTATCATCATGGGATTTTTTCTTGGTATCGGGAAATTTCGCAGAAATCACATTGATTCGCTCACGGGGCTTTCGGCAGCCATTTTCTTCCAGGGGTTTTATAACTTTTGTCTGTTGTCACACGATTATGTATTGCTGGCCCTGGTTGGTATTGGCACCCTTATCATTGCCGTTATGCTCCTGGTTAAATCGATCAACTCCGATACTGAGGGCATCATGTGACCCATGTTAAATTTTCCTAAATCTCAGTATTCAGCCTTAGGGGTCATGAATTAGTTTTTTTAGATTTTATACTTTTGTTTTAAAATTGTTTTTCAATGAATTACATTAACAATTAAAAATATTTCTCATGGAAAGAATTACAGTAGTTGGAGCAGGTAACGTGGGAGCGACAGTTGCAAATGTTATTGCCCACAAGGACCTGGCAAAAGAAGTGGTTTTAGTCGATATTAAAGAAGGTGTGGCTGAAGGAAAAGCCCTTGATATCTGGCAAACTTCGGCCATCAACAATTTTGATACCCGTGTTGTAGGGGTAACAAATAATTACCTCCGGACAAAAGGTTCAGGAATAGTTGTTATCACCTCCGGATTACCACGTAAGCCGGGCATGAGCCGTGATGACCTGATACGCACGAATGCGAAAATCGTTGTCGAGGTCACTGAAAAGGTGATCAAGTATTCGCCCGAAGCCATCATCATCATTGTTTCGAATCCGCTTGACGTGATGACTTACGTAGCATGGAGGACAGCCAATAAATCATCCAAAAGGGTATTTGGGATGGCAGGCATTCTTGATACCGGCAGATACCGGGCATTTCTTGCCACGGCGCTGGATGTATCCCCAAAAGATATCCAGGCGTTGTTGTTGGGTGGACATGGCGATTCAATGGTACCTTTAAGAAGATACACTTCTGTAAAGGGCATTCCAATTACCGAGCTTCTTGGAAAAGATGAAATTGATCAAATTGTTGAAAGGACCAGAAAAGGCGGTGGTGAGCTGGTAAACCTCATGGGAACTTCGGCATGGTATGCACCTGGTGCTGCTGCCGCCCAGATGGTAGAGTCGATCGTTGATGACCAGAAAAGAATTTTCCCGGTTTGTGCACGGTTGAATGGAGAATATGGAATTAATGACCTTTACCTGGGAGTTCCTGTAAAATTGGGAAAATCCGGAATTGAGGAGATTATAGAACTGAACCTAAATGAGAAGGAATCTAAATTGTTGCAAGATTCGGCCAACCAGGTACGTGCAGCAACCAATATAGTGGAGGGTATGAACCTCTTTGGCGATTAAGCGATTAAAAATATTACCTTTGCAGGCATTTCGATGAATTATTTCGGAATGCCTTTTTTTAGTTTTCAATAGTGGGGGGAATGAAAAAAATTGTGGTATTTACTGGTGCAGGAATTAGTGCAGAAAGCGGGGTTCAAACTTTCAGGGACAGCAACGGGCTGTGGAGAACCCACCGGTTTGAAGAGGTTGCGAGCCCAAATGCCTGGGATAGTGATCCGGATCTGGTACTTGAGTTTTACAACATTCGCAGAAAGCAGTTGCTGGAGGTGGAACCCAATCCGGCACACCTGGCCCTGGTCAAACTTGAGGAAAAATATGAGGTTCAGATCATTACTCAAAATGTGGATGATTTGCATGAGCGGGCAGGGTCAACAAATATTCTTCACCTACATGGTGAAATCCGAAAAGCGCGCAGTACCCGCAACCAATCCCTGATATATGATATTGACGGCTGGGAATTAAAAAGGGGTGATAAATGTGAACTGGGCAGCCAGTTGAGGCCACATGTTGTGTGGTTTGGGGAGTCGGTTGATCAGATTGGCCCTGCTGCTGAAATCGTGGGTACAGCTGATATTTTTTTGGTTATTGGCACCTCTCTGGTGGTGTACCCTGCCGCCGGATTGATTAATTATGCCCCGGACAATAGTGCAAAATATCTCGTTGACCCTAAAGCTTCCAGACTTTCTGGAATCCCCAACCTGAACATCATTATGGAGAAAGCCGGAAAAGGCGTTCCTGAGCTGGTGGGACAATTAATGAATCAAGATACTGAATCAAATCCATCATAATTAAAATGCTGCAGCAACCCATCTCCATGGAAGAAGCGTTGAACAAGGCACAAAAATATTGCGCTTACCAGGAAAGATGTACACAAAATGTAATTATCAAACTCAATGAATGGAATGCGCAAAAGCCCCTCCAGGAGGAAATAATCCTTAGGTTGAAGAAGGAAAACTTCCTCTCCGACCAACGTTTTGCTGAAATTTACGTTAGAAGCAAAATGAATCAGAACAAATGGGGCAGGTTGAAAATTATTGCAGAATTAATTAAGCGAGGGTTTTCCGAGGATTTAATCGAGCATGCCATCAGGCAAATCGATAAAAAGCACTATGAGGAAAATCTTCGGCAACTACTTATAAAAAAACTTCATGAGTTGGCAGGCATCGAAAAACATACCCGGAAAACCCGTGTTATGTCTTTCCTTGCCAGTAAAGGTTACGAAACGGAAATAATCATCAAACAAATAAATAAAATCTTTTAAAAAATGACAATACCTGAAAATATCAAAGAGCTGGAAAAAAGAGTAACGGCTCTAAGGAGGTACCTTTGACATCGACAATAAATCCGCTCTGATTAAAGAAGAAGAAGCCTTGACAGAGCAGCCTGGATTCTGGAATGATCCTAAAAAAGCTGAAGTTGTCATTAAATCCATACAAGTAAAGAAATATTGGACCGATGCCTACGATAAGGTGATCTCATCCGCTGAAGATTTAAAGGTAATATTTGATTTCTTTGAGGAGGGTGAGGCCACCGAACAGGAGTTAGATTCCAATTACATTAATACCCTGAAACTGGTCGAAGACATTGAGTTTAAAAACATGCTTAGTGATAAGGAAGACAAACTGGGGGCCATTTTGCATATCAACCCGGGGGCCGGAGGCACCGAAAGCCAGGACTGGGCACAAATGCTAATGCGGATGTATATCCGGTGGGGAGAGCGAAATAAATACAAAATCAAGGAAATTGATTTTCAGGAGGGTGATGTTGCCGGGATCAAATCCGTATCGCTTGAATTTGTGGGTGATTATGCCTATGGATATCTGAAATGCGAAAATGGTGTACACCGCCTGGTAAGGTTGTCTCCATTTGATGCGGCCAACAAACGGCACACTTCATTTGCATCGGTATATGCCTATCCAATGATCGACGATTCCATTGAGATCACTATAAACCCATCCGAAATTTCATGGGACACATTCCGGGCAAGCGGGCCCGGCGGGCAAAATGTTAACAAGGTTGAAACCGCCGTCAGGTTAAAGCATGAGCCAACAGGAATAATTGTTGAATGTCAGGAAACCCGGTCGCAGCAACAAAATCGCGATAAAGCCCTCAGGATGTTAAAATCGCAGTTGTACGAAATTGAGATGCGAAAAAAACGTGAGGCTATTGCCGAAATAGAAGGCAGTAAAATGAAGATCGAATGGGGGTCTCAGATCAGGTCGTATGTGATGCATCCTTACAAACTGGTTAAGGATGTAAGAACCAAGTATGAAACCGGAAACGTGCAGGCAGTGATGGATGGCGACCTGAACGATTTTATCAAAGCTTTCCTGATGGAGTTCGGGCAAAAAAAGGGGAAAAAATGAAAATTGCAGGCATCATTCCTTCAAGATATGACTCCAGCCGGTTCCCTGGAAAACCCCTTGCCGACATCATGGGGAAAACCATGATAAGAAGGGTTTATGACCAGGCCTGTAAAGCCGATACACTGGAAAAGGTTGTTGTTGCAACCGACGATCAACGCATTTTTGATGAAATCACCAATAATGGCGGTAATGCCATGATGACTGCCAGTTACCATCAAAGCGGAACAGACCGTTGCAGTGAAGTGATCGAAAAACTGAATTCGCAGGGTGAAACCTTTGATGCAGTTATCAATATTCAGGGGGATGAGCCTTTTATTGATCCGGGGCAAATTAACCAGGTGGCAAATATTATGCAGGATGCTACCATCCAAATAGCTACCCTGATTAAAGAAATTCAATCGGCAGAGGAGATTTTCTACCCCAACGTGGTGAAGGTTGTGGTAGATAATCGGATGAAGGCTATCTATTTCAGCCGGTCGGCCATTCCCTGGGTCAGAAATACCAACAAAACGGACTGGATCCAAAAAAGAAAATTCTATAAGCATATTGGAATTTATGCCTATCGCACTGAAGTATTAATGAAAATTGTAAAGTTGATGTCCGGAAGCCTAGAAAGCGCCGAGTCGCTGGAGCAACTACGCTGGATAGAAAACGGATATTCTGTTCAAACCATAGTCACTGACTTCGAAAGCATTGCTGTAGACACGCCACAGGATTTGTCAAAAATTTTCAACAGACATTAAAAACATTGGTTATTATGCCTATCTTCGTCGGTGAAAAAATTATGGTCCAGATGGATATTTCAAAACATATCAGCCTTCTTTTGTTTGATCACGATTGTGTAATCCTGCCGGGATTGGGTGGCTTTGTGTGCAATTATAGCCCGGCAAATGTTCATCCTGCTCAGCACGCTTTCAGCCCGCCCTCAAAAACCATCCTGTTTAATTCCAACCTGAAAACCAATGATGGCTTACTTGCCAATTATATTTCGATGGTTGAAAAAATCAGCTACAAAGAGGCGCTTGTTTTAACTGAAAATTACGCAAAAAGTATAATTCTTTCCATTAGTCGAGGAGAAAAGTTCATCCTTGAAAATATCGGCAGTATTGATCTGGATAAAGAGGCCAATATTCAGTTTGAACAAAACTACCATATTAACTATTTAAAAGATGTTTTCGGGTTAACCAATGTTGTTTCCCCTGCCATTGCCAGGAGCTACCGAAAAAATATTCGCGTATCGGAACCAGAATTTATTGACCGTAAAGCAAAACAACCACAAAAAAACAGGGCACTTGTTTTAAAAAGGATTATGGTAGTAATACCTGTGATTATCGTTGCCGGGTTTATATTTGTTAATTTTAACAACATCAGCAACATCTGGAAAAACGAAACAACACTTGTCCCAACGTTTGCTGAACAAAAAAATACGGCACTGGAAAATAAATCAATCCTTCAGCCGGGTGAGTTCAAGGACAACCCGGAAAAGTCACTTGCTGCCACCATGGCCCAAAACAACAATTCCAGCGCTGATAATAATATAAATGAGTTGTTGGCATCCGGGGAGAATAAAATTGTTGGCCAAGCCGAGATATTAGAGACCACAAATACTGATGACCCACTTCATGAAACTCAACCGGTAATCGAACAAACAACGCTGCAATACCCCTCCTCACAAAAGATGTGGCATTTAATCGGCGGATCCTTTCAGAACATTGAAAATGCAGAAAACCTGGTGAAAAAATACCTCGGTGAAAACATGAAGCCCAGGATAATCGGGCAGGCTGCCAATGGGTATTACCGAGTGAGTATTGCAGCCTATATGCGCAGGGATGTTGCCATTGCCGAATTGAACAATGCACGCGAAAAATACAACGACAATATCTGGATTTTAAGGTATTAATTAACACTTCCGTATCGTGGCAAAAAAGAAGCTCATCCACTTTGCTGAAAACGAAACCTTCGATCACTTTTTCCAGCCAGACTATGATGAACTATCAGTGGGCTTTCGCCTAAAAGGCGCATGGAATACAAAATTCTTCAATAATTCAAACCCGATAACACTTGAACTGGGATGCGGTAAAGGCGAGTTTACAGTTGGCCTGGCGCTAAAATATCCCGAAAGGAATTTTATTGGTATCGATCTCAAGGGGGCAAGATTGTGGCGTGGTGCAAAGGATTCCAAAATCAATGGTTTAAAAAACGTAGCGTTTATCCGCACAAGGGTCGAATTGGTCGAATTTCTGTTTGCCCC
>JABMQA010000906.1 GCA_013203545.1 Bacteroidota bacterium | reverse complement strand
GAGTAATCACCGCTTGCTTCAGTTGTTGCGCCCAAAGCAATGGAATAATTACCTATCATAGCATCGTTCCATTCGCTGCCCAATTGCCATCCCGCCCTGAAAGCAGCTTTACGCGGATACCATATCATTTTTGAACCCATCCCGGTACTGGTCAATGTTGCTCCTGAACCATAGGTGCCTTTGGCCAGTATTCCACCATCGTTGTCGAGGGTAAGTTTAAACTCGGGCGTGCTGGTCCGGATCCCCACATTGCCGTCCTAGTAATAGATATCATCACCGTTTTGCTCCCAGAGTGACCCGCCACAGCCACTGCCGGAAGTTTTGGCGTAAAGCGCGTAGGGTACTGACAGGATTGAAGACATACCAAGCGAAACGTACGAAGTCCCGCCGGTTGGGTCCACCTCCACCTCTATCATATAAATCCCACTTCCCCAGTTGATGCCCGAAAAGCTTCCTGACACCGGAACCCCATATCCTACATTGAGGTTTACCATTCCAAAATCATTGGAGGTAACCAGATGGGTTTCCTGGTAAACTACCAACCTGTCGATTTCTGCTTTGTGGATTGTGATGCGTAAACCAACTGCCTGGTTTGAAACAACGTTTCCATCGCCATCGCGAATTACCGCCTGGTATTTGAAGGCCTGCGGTGCCTGTGCCAGCAGGTTGATACTCAAGAGTATAAAAAAAAGATTGTAAAGTAATGTTCTCATATCCGAATGGTTTTATGTGTAAGGACGATATTTTTGCTGTAAACATAGTAAAAAAAACATGGCACGATCATTAATTGTATCATTACTGATAATGGTGGAGGGCGTATGGAGGCTGATGATAAGAACAGATAACAAAAACAGCCATCACATTTCCGGGGTTTTTTTGTACTTTTGAAACATGAAGCAATTAACAACATATTTGCCGGATTACCTGGGTTTGAATCCACCAGTGGGCGGACGAGGGATGAATCCCCCGCTGCTTGTCCGCCAATTGGTGGATCGCTATGTGGTGGCGGGGAGATTCATTGCCAGAGGAACAATAAAATTGTTGGCGGCAAAAATATGGTTAATTATAAAAATTGCTTGTGAAAATTCAAATGGTACGCAATTCATCCAAAACCGGGCGTGTAAGTGTACCTTTTGAAAAAGTTGATGGGGAAATGAAGGTAACTGGTACATATAGTCAACCGTTGGCTTTAATTGCAAAGAAAACAAAAACAAGAAAACATGAAAAAGTTAAGCTTTCTTTTGATTGGGATTTTAACCTCATTATTGATTTTCAGTCAAGAATATTATCCATTTCCCGACTCAAATGCAATTTGGAATAAATATTCAATTCATGTTGAATATCCCCAAAGTGTTGCCTATAAAATCCGATACGGAACAATTGGGGATACAATGATTGACAATATGGAATATTCAAAAATTTATAGGTTAATTGATGACACTTGTTTAAACATTAGCAATTCTGAATACTTTGGGGCAATTAGAGAAGAAAACAAGAAAATCTATACAATAACAACTTATCATGGTGATCAAGAAATTCTTTTATATGACTTCTCGAAACAAGTTGGAGATACAATCTTTTCAAATTCTCCAGAAGGGTATATGGCCTACCCTGTAATTATATCAAGTATTGATACTATTGAACTTAATGATGGATCAAATAGAAGAAGATATTGGCTTGAAGGAGGATATTACTCATTGTTGACTGAATGTTGGATTGAAGGATTTGGTAGTATTCATGGATTGTTTACCCCACTGTTTGATTTAATAACAAATTATTATGAACCACATTTAAGTTGTTTTAAACAAAATGGAAACACAGTTTACTTAAACAATTATTCCTGTGACAAATGTTTTTGTTCACTCGGCACATCAATTAATGAAATTAGTGAAATCCAGATTCAAGTATATCCAAATCCGTTTTCAGACCAAATTATTATTGAATCAAAGAATGAATGTTCCGAAATCAGGATTTACAATTCTAAAGGAAAAATAATTCAGACATTTAATACAATTACCTTTCCAACTAAATTTGACTTAGGCAAATTACCTGTTGGACTTTATTTAATTCAAATGATTGGTAAAGATTTTAGTTGCACTGAGAAATTATTAAAGAAATAATAAAGCAACATACAGCTAACAGCACCTAATAGCACATGGCCGCATTGGGGTCATCAAGAAAAATGACAGTAAAATTGAAAATACAAGTAATCAACATAAATTTGAGTAGCAAACGGCCAGGTGCCATAGCTGCAAACCGTTGGCGGTAATTCAGAATAACTGATTAAAAATGGAAAAGTTAAAAAAGATTGGTGTGTTCTCTTTTGCGAAATTGCAAGATGGTTGGGAGGAATTAAAATAGACTTTGACTAAAAAAATTAACATTCACCAAAAAATTGAGAACTTTAAGTTTCTACAAATGACATAAAAAATCAAATAAAATGAGAATCAGCGTCGTAAGTATTCCAGTTGAAGACCAGGAAAAAGCCTCAACATTTTACACCGACAAATTGGGGTTTGTAAAGAAACATGACATTCCGTTAGGAGAGGGCAACAGATGGCTAACAGTAGTAGCCGAAGAAGAAATGGACGGACCGGAGGTTCTATTAGAACCATCTCCAAATCATTTTGAGCCTGCAAGGACTTATCAAAAAGCGTTGTTTGATGCAGGAATTCCTTACACTCAATTTAATGTTGTGAATGTTCAGGAAGAATATGAACGACTGACAAAACTTGGAGTTGAATTCAATATGAAACCGACTGATATAGGAACGGCAAAACTTGCTGTTTTCAATGATACTTGTGGTAATAATATTCAGATTGTTGAATTGCTATAAAAACGAAATCAACTACCACCAATAATGTATAAGCGACATTTGTTGGATGTGCAGGAATTGCAAAAAATCAGAAAAATACCCGGATCCTCCGAAATGGCGGCCCGGGACGAAAACCAACTTATAATCCTCTCAATAGCATAAAAAACAGATTGTAAATCAATGTTCTCATATCCGGATGATTTTATGTGTAAGGACGATATTTTTGCTGTAAACATAGTAAAAAAAACATGGCATGATGATAAATT
>JABMQA010000905.1 GCA_013203545.1 Bacteroidota bacterium | reverse complement strand
TGAGCAAAAGCATGAGAAAAAGCAAATTTGCAATAAAGACAATGTTCTTATTGCGCTCCGCCAAAAAAAGCTTCAAAATGCATGTGAAAGACATGCTATGAAATACACCGATGTATTTTGTGGCAGATGGTAAGGCATGAGAGAAAACCAAATGGGTCGACAGACCAAAGATACCTATAGATAGAATTGCGAGCAAAAAGGCAAAAAAGCAAAAACTTATGCATGCCCTGTAATTTCGTTGCTTGACAAAGATCACCATTATAAGTGCCGGATAAATTTTGACTGATGTACAAAAGGCCAAAATCAATGGGACCCATTTGTTTTTGCCCGAAAAAACAAAATAATAGATTAGACAAATACCTCCGAATATAAGAATATTTATGTTTCCAGAGATGATATTTTGATAAAGCGGCATGGAAAAAAACAGTGCAATTACAATTGCGACGACTGAGTTCAGTTTGTTGATAGAAGAACCACATAGATATAAAAGAAAACCAGAGAATAGAATGATTAAATGGGTCAGGGTAAACCATGCCAGGACGGCGATGTGGGGTTGAAGGTTACCAAAAGGCAAGAATACCAAGACTGTGAGGGGAAAATAGTAATAAGGATTCATTCCTTTTGGCATCGCATAAATAGGATTGCCTTGATTGAAGTTGTTAGCTGCGAAATACCCTTTTAAGAAATCATTTCCAAGCAGTTCGGGGTGAACAAAAAGCATTTTATATATACCATAGTAAAAATAGAAGGCTATCCCAAGCAGGATAACAGCAACCTTTATCATCCTGACAAAGCGTTCATGATCCTTTCGGATGTTCATTTTCAACCGCTCTTTCTCCGACGCTCAAAATCGGCCTTAGTCGTCATTGACAATTTGGGATATACATCCCTTAACTGCTTGACCAAAGCCACAGGGGGCCTTTACCCGTCCTTTCCAAATGGTAATCTTTTATCGCCGAGATATAGGCCCGGGCTCTTTCAACGCGATTCCTGTCTGGGGATTTAAGCAAGAGCCAGGCAATATCGCGAAAAAAACGTATGTGTAGCTTATTCAAGGTCCAAGGCGCATGAATCTTAGCCAAGAAAAGATGACTCCGGGTCTTATGATAGATGGTGCGGGGAGATTTCAAGCCTCCCATTGAAACGGTGACCTTATGCCAGACATGAGAATTGTGGGCAACCAAATTTTTTAATCCCGCCTTAATAGATCGCAAACCCAAATCAACGTCTTCCCAGTAGATAAAAAAGTCTTCATTTAATAAACCGACCTTTTCTATGAAACTTCTTCTCATCAAAACTGCGCAACCCGTTATGAAGTCTGACTCATCGCTTGTCATTTCCGAAGTATCATAAAGGTCACCAGCTCTTGAGAAGCCCACTGTACAGTTCGAGGGATCAAATCGTGTACTATCAAACCAGATTTTTTTGGGTTCATCAAAAAAGAATATCCTTGGCCCTAAAGTGCCGGCATCTTGGTTTACTTGGGCCATATTGACAAGATTAGCCAGGAAATCCTTGTCTACTTCAGTATCGTCGTTTAACAATAATACATATTCGGCCCCTTCCCCCAATGCGTACGTTATTCCTGTATTATTCCCTTTTGCGAAGCCCACATTTTCTCCCATGTTAAGAATCTTAGAAATGTGATCAGAGATTGGGACAAGGCGTTGGCAGAGCGCTTTGTTTTTAGGTCCATTGTTAACAATAATAATATCGAAGTTTTGATAAGTTATTTCATTTAATGACAAAATACATTCGTAAATGCATTTTATGTCGTTCAAATGAATGATAACTATTGACACTTTTGGGGACACAGAAGATTTCATCTCGTCGAATGACAGCTATTGCCATGAATGTGGCAAGTTTTTCATAATCTCAATTTTAGGGAATGCCATACTATTCCTAAATCCACGTTCCCTCACCCATTCTGACATTTTGGAGAGTCCTATTTCAAGAGGCACATATTTCATGAGATCCCCGAAAACCCGTATAGCTTTTTCGTGTGAGGAAAAAGCATGGACTACTTCATTCCTGGCAGGCAGGTATTGAATAATCAGTTCAAGTTTCATAGCCTTTGCTACTTGACTCGCCAGCTGATTGATCGTGTAAGGC
>JABMQA010000904.1 GCA_013203545.1 Bacteroidota bacterium | reverse complement strand
TTTCCGAAGGCATAGATCCAAGAGTCCCATGGCTCTATGACTTCAAACTTGATTTTAGCTTCAAATAACAGAATTACTAAAATAAATACCCTAAATAAAATCGCTGATTGTTATCGGGAGAGGACTTGCCAGCGTTTGGATAGCAAACATCTCCCAAAGATAGGGATACCTGTGGCAGGATGTCTGATAGGATTTAATTAATTTATTAAAAATACACCATTACATAGCATGAAATACATTCTCTTTAATCTGCATACCCATTGTCATTATTGTGACGGATCAGGCGAGCCTGAAAAATATGTTGAGGAAGCCATCAGGCTGGGATTTCATGCCCTCGGATTTTCAAGTCATGCACCGGTACCTTTTGAAAATAAATTTGCCATACAAAATGAGGAATATCTATTAAAGTATGCCGACGAAATCAGGCTTCTGAAAAAGCAATATATTTCGGATATCAATATATACCTGGCACTGGAGGCCGATTTTATTCCCGGAATCACAAAGGACTTTAATTACCTTCGAAATTTAGCCGGCCTGGAATATATGATTGGCGGCATTCATCTGGTAAAGAATCCCGAAAAAGCGGATATCTGGTTTATTGATGGCCCCAGGCGCGAGACCTATGATGAGGGGTTGAAATATATTTTTAACGGGGATATCGAGTTTGCCGTCACAAGCTATTGGAAGCAAATACGTGAGATGATCAGTACCCAGGATTTCGAGATCATCGCCCATCTGGATAAGATTAAAATGCACAACCAGAACCGGTTTTTTACCGAAGATGAACCCTGGTACCGGAAACAGTTGAATGAAACCCTGGAACTCATAGCTGAAAAGCAAATCATCGTGGAGGTGAATACACGGGGCTTGTATAAGAAAAGGTCGGATGAACTCTTTCCGGGGGTCAAAGCCCTTCGATTAATCCACCAGCTTGGAATTCCTGTCACACTCAATTCCGATGCACATAAACCGGAGGAGTTATCCAACGAATTTGATTTTGCAAAGAACACACTTCGTGAAGTGGGGTTCAGGAAGCTGATGTTGATTGGGAGGAATGGATGGGAAGAAGTTGGGTTGTAGGTAGCAGGAGCGCATAACACCAGGCGCAAAAATAACTGGCCATGCGCGAAGAATTTGTAGAGTCGCAAGGCCTTGCGACTTAACAAAACGCGAAGAACCATACACGGTGAAACCATCCAATCCCAAGGCCTTGTGATTTAGCGAAACACTATACCCAGGCTAATTATCAGGGTAGCGGCAGCATAGATTGTAGTTGAATTTTGTGCATGTAATAACTTTTATTTGAGATGTATCGGATGTATATAATTTTTTTGTAGATTTGTGCTGGCTGTCCAAATTAAAAATTAATACGCCATTGAAATGAAACGATTAACTGCCTTATTTGTGAAAATTTGTGTTGCTGCAATCCTTTTTTTGATCAGCAATAATTTAATCTCCCGGGAAAATACCACCAACGATCAATTTCCGGAATCAGGAGCTATCAATTTAGCAGGTTTTAGCACAGATACAGATTGCGTTTTCCCCCCGGTATGGGATTCCGTTATCATTACAGCCTCCTCATGTATTTTATCAATTGCTGAAAATGCCCATATCAGGATTAACGGAACCTCCATAAATGAGTGTGATTATATAGGGGCCTTTTATACGGATGAAAACGGTGAAATGAAATGTGGTGGATTTACACCCTATTTGGACAATATGCCAACAGGGATGATTATTTTTGGCGATGATGCATATACCCCGGAAAAAGAAGGGTTTTCATCGGGTGAAGAAATAAATTTCAAATTGTTTTCGTGGGCTTGTGCAGGTGGGAAAACCATTGATGTTGATAATATTGAATTTGAAAACTTAACCAGGTCAGGCTTAACTTATCCATTTCCATTCGGAAAGATTACAAGAATGGAGTGTTGGACTGATTTTGATTGCCAGGTTTCATCCTCAGGACGGGATAATGATGCTTCCAATAGTAACCGGACTTTTAATTGTGATTTTTCCCCCATGTGGGATTCTGTTATTAATACTGGCTATCCATGTTTTTTAAGAATTGAGGAAGATGCAAATATAACAATTAATGGAGATCACATTAATGAGTGCGATTATATCGGAGTTTTTTATACGGATGAAAACGGGGATATGAAATGTGGTGGATTTACTCCTTATTTCGAAAATACCATGTTGGCTTTGATTGTTAACGGAGATGATGTTTATACCCCGGAAAAAGAAGGGTTTTCATTGGGTGAAGAAATAAATTTTAAATTGTTTTCATGGTCTTGCGCCGGAGGGAAAACCATTGATGTTGATAAAATTGTAATTGAAGATATTACCAGGTCAAAACTGACTTTCCCTTTTAATCTTAAAAAGGTTACTAAAATTGAGTGCTGGACTGATTTTGATTGCCGGATTTCAGATTCTGACCGGGATATTAATAATTTCAATAAAAACCGGACTTTTTACTGTGACTTCCCTCCCACCTGGGATTCGGCCTATTATACAAGTATAAACCCTCACCTGGTTACAATAAATGATATTTCGTCCGTATCAGTTAACGGAATTAATGTAAATGAATGTGATTATATTGGATGCTTCTATTCGGATGACAACGGCGAGATGAAATGCGCCGGCGCCGATTATTTTCAGAATAACACCGGAATCATATTTCCTGTTTGGGCTGATGATCCCGATACTCCTGAAAAAGATGGATTTTGTTTTGGTGATACCATGGTGTTTAAATTGTTCTCATGGCCATGTGCCGGCGGGAAAACTATTGATGTTGACTCGATTGAATTCGATAGCTTCTATTCAACCACTATATGGTATCCGCTTGGCTTTACCGTCATCACCCAGATCAACTGCCATACCGAATTCGACTGTCAGATAGCTGCACCGGATCAAAGTAAAGCTATTGGCTTGTTATCATTTCGGAAAGGGTGGAATACTTTCACATGTGCCGGTGATTTGAGTGCAGTTAATGAACTTCACAGTAGGATTGGTGATTATCTTATCGTTGTTAAAGAAAAAGATGGGAACAAGGTATATTGGCCGGAAAAAGATATTTATACACTGCATGAACTGATTTATGGGAAAGAATACCTGATTTATGTTTCTAAAGATTGTGAGGTGAATTGAATTCCAGCCTTCGACTACGCTCAGGCTTCCTTGAACCGGGGGAGAGACCTCCAACGCACAGGCCGGGTGGATTATGTAACACGTGAGGTTTTTTGTTTAATTAAAGGACTCCTGTCGGAGAATACTGAATGTTGAATATCGAATAATGAAACCTGAAGTTTAAGAAAAGGAGAAATATGAAATACAAATGAAAACAACTGAAAAAAAATATGATCTCGAAGACAGGCTTATATATTTTGCAATTGCCATAAGTGAAATATGTAAATTTTTATTCAACACAAAGTACTGAAA
>JABMQA010000903.1 GCA_013203545.1 Bacteroidota bacterium | reverse complement strand
TCGCTAAGCTTGCCCAGGCTGATGTTGTCGTTTCTCTTTTTGGAAATTATATTTACCTTGAAGTAGTTTTAAGAGAGTGTTTTGCAGGGTAGATGACAATTTTCATTTACTAATTTTGCTTTCCGTGGGAGTTAGCCGGAATAATGAAGAAAACCAGTTATTACAATTTTAATATCTGCCGGGTATTGTGACAAAAGTTGTACGTTAAAATGTCAAGGTCTATGTTGGGATAATCTGCGGAAGACAAAATATCCAAAATTATCCGGTTTTTATGATCTGATAAGAAAAATTTGCAAAAAGCAGATGCTAATTCACCACAAACCCCATTCATTTTTGTTTATTAGCTTAATTTTGCAAAAAGCTGAGGAAAAACATATTAATAATGAAATCAACCAACACACACCCGATATACGAAATCCTGAAGCATCGAATCCTTTTACTGGACGGCGCCATGGGTACCATGATCCAGCGCTACAAGCTTAAAGAGAAAGATTTTCGCGGGGAACAATTCAAGGAACATCCCACCGATCTGATGGGCTGTAACGACCTGCTTTCGATCACCAAACCGGAAATTATCCGTGAAATCCATGAAGAATACCTGGAGGCCGGCGCCGATATCATCGAAACCAATACCTTTAATGCCACCAGTATATCGATGGCAGACTATCAGATGGAGCCTTTGGTTTATGAGATTAACAAAGCCTCGGCGAATATTGCAAAACTGGCAGTGGAAAAATTTAATCAACTCACACCTGATAAACCACGCTTCGTTGCAGGTGCGCTCGGCCCGACAAACAAAACACTCTCAATGTCTCCGGATGTAAACAATCCCGGATACCGTGCTGTTAGCTTCGATCAACTGGTGGTAAGTTACCAGGGGCAGACTGAAGGATTGATTGATGGTGGTGCCGATATTATTCTTATAGAAACCATTTTTGATACGCTTAATGCAAAAGCGGCCATGTTTGCAGTGGAAAATGCATTCGAAAAAACAAGTATCCGCCTTCCGGTTATGATCTCCGGCACTATTACCGATGCCAGTGGCAGAACCCTCTCCGGGCAAACTACCGAATCGTTTCTCATATCGGTGTCTCATTCCGGCCTGTTCAGTGTTGGTTTGAATTGTGCCCTCGGCGCAAAGGAGATGCGGCCTTATTTGGCAGAACTTAGTTCAAAAGCACCATTCTTCGTAAGTGTTTATCCCAATGCAGGATTGCCCAACCAGTTTGGTGAATATGATGAATCACCCCAGGCAATGGCCGCACAAATCAGGGATTTTGTTGAAAGCGGCTTTGCCAACATTATTGGAGGTTGTTGTGGAACCACACCCGACCATATCCGCGAGTTTGCAAAAGTGGCTGCTGTAGGTAAACCAAGAAAGTTACCCACAATTGAGAAAAAAATGCGGCTGAGTGGCCTCGAACCACTGACCATTTTCCCGGGGAGCAATTTCATCAATGTAGGAGAGCGCACCAATGTGAGCGGATCCCGTAAGTTTGCCCGCCTGATCCGTGAAGGAAACTACGAAGAAGCCCTTTCCATTGCCCTTGACCAGGTAGAGGGCGGTGCACAGATTATCGACGTCAACGTTGATGAGGCTATGCTGGACTCTGAAAAGGAGATGACCATTTTTTTGAATATGTTGATGTCGGAACCTGATATCGCCAGGTTGCCCATAATGATCGACTCGTCCAAATGGAGTGTGATCGAAGCCGGCCTGAAATGCCTCCAGGGAAAATCGGTAGTGAATTCCATCAGTCTTAAAGAGGGAGAGAAAGAATTTAAACGCCAGGCCGGACTTGTTAAGAAATATGGAGCTGCCGTCATCGTGATGGCTTTTGATGAGGAAGGACAGGCAGCGACTTTTGAGCAGAAAATCGAAATCTGTCAAAGGGCATACAACATCCTTTCTGAGGAGGTCGGGTTTCCGGCCGAAGATATTATTTTCGATCCCAACATCCTCACAGTGGCTACGGGAATCGATGAACACAACAACTATGCGGTGGATTACATTAACGCTACCCGCTGGATAAAGGAGAACCTGCCACACGCAAAAGTAAGTGGCGGGGTGAGCAATCTCTCATTTTCCTTCCGTGGAAACAATACGGTTCGGGAAGCCATGCATTCTGCGTTTCTTTATCACGCCATCAATGCAGGTATGGACATGGGGATCGTCAACCCCGGCATGTTGCAGATTTATGATGAGATCCCAAAAGATCTGCTGCAACTTGTGGAGGATGTGATCCTGAACCGCCGCAAAGATGCCACAGACCGATTGATCGCTTACGCCGATAAAGTAAAGGATGATGGGAAGAGAGAAGAAAAACATGATGCCTGGCGGGATGAACCCGTGCAGGAACGCTTGAAACATGCGCTGGTAAAAGGTATCGTGGAATATATCGACAAAGATGTGGAAGAAGCGCGCCAGAAATACCCCAGGGCGCTTCATGTAATCGAGGGGCCGCTGATGGATGGCATGAACGTGGTGGGCGACCTGTTTGGTTCCGGAAAGATGTTCCTGCCCCAGGTAGTGAAAAGTGCCCGTGTGATGAAAAAAGCTGTAGCGGTATTGCTGCCCTACATTGAGGCTGAAAAAGCCGAAGGCGGTGGTAGCCACCATGCAGGAAAAGTACTGTTGGCCACTGTAAAAGGTGATGTGCACGACATAGGAAAAAACATTGTAGGTGTGGTTCTGGCCTGCAACAATTTTGAAGTCATCGACCTGGGTGTAATGGTGCCTGCTGAGAAAATCCTGCAAACGGCAATAGACGAAAAAGTGGATATCGTGGGATTAAGCGGATTGATTACGCCATCACTTGAGGAGATGGTGTACGTGGCAAAGGAAATGACCCGCCGAAAGATGCAGGTCCCCTTGCTTATTGGCGGCGCCACCACTTCCGAAATTCATACTGCTGTTAAGATCGATCCCAACTATCAACCCCCGGTGATCCATGTTCGCGATGCCTCCAGATGTGTGGGTGTTGTAGCAAACCTGATCTCGGAAGCGCACAAAGAAAAATATGCTGCCGGAATCAGCACAAAATATGCTGCCACACGCGAAAAATATGAAAGCGGCAAAATGGAAGGAAAATACATTTCGCTGGAGGCGGCAAGGAGCAACAATCTCCATATCCACCGGGAAACCAGCCCGGTTTGTAAACCCTCCTTTTTAGGAACTAAGGTATTCATCGATTACAACCTCAGCGAAATCCGGCGCTACATCGACTGGACCTTCTTTTTCCATTCATGGCGCATCAACGGCAAGTACCCCGCTATTTTTGATGACCCGGTAAAAGGTGAAGAAGCTCAAAAACTATTCAACGATGCCAATAAAATGCTCGACCGGATCGTAAGCGAAAAGATGCTGCAGGCCAATGGTGTGATCGGACTCTATCCGGCGGCGGCTGTTGGTGATGATGTGGAGTTGTTCGCCGGGGAAAATCAGGAAAAACCCTTAACCACCTTCAGATTTCTTAGAAACCAACAGGAAAAACCAGATGATATCCCCAACCTCTGCCT
>JABMQA010000902.1 GCA_013203545.1 Bacteroidota bacterium | reverse complement strand
TCTATATTCTTAATAACATAGGAACAAGAAACGTTGTAATTAACTGTAAACCTTTCAATTATATTACGGGAGACGATTACATACCCCATTAAATTAAATAAATATAGCATCTCCTGGTATTCAGAAAGTTCAATGCCAAGCAAATCAAACTGGTTCGGAATGTTATTTAACACATCAATCCCTTGCTGGTATTCACCATTCTGGTGGTGTAACATAGCAAGATTGTATTTGGAGTATATCCTGTTATCTTGTTGTAAAAGATTGGTGATGCTATCATTTGCATAGGATGGATTGAGACTATCATTTAAAAAATACCTCACAAGTCTGTTGAAGATTTTTGATTTTTTAGCCTTGTGTCCTGCCAGTTGAGATTCTATTTTTTCTTTTATGGAAACCAGGTTTTTCCCTTGCAGTATCTGCGCTTTCATGTATTCGGGTAATGGATTAAGCCTATCATCCAACTTTTTCATGAGTTCAGCGGATTTGGCCGTATGCGGGTTAGCAACCATAATATCCCGCACCATGACATTTGGTAAAACATTCTCTTTTGTGATCGCTGTACTAACAACTGTATCCGAAAGGTAGGGTGAATTCGAGATCAGTTGATTGTACACATCCATTGCTTCAGGAGGGACGCTGTACTCCACCTCAGTTTTTAGTTCCTCCGTATCGCCGCCATCAACGAGTGCTGCAAGAATGGCTTCCGTATTAGTTATTTTTTCTTCACTGGTTGCCAATGCAACTCTCATTTCTTCACTATCTCCTGTGCCACCTGAATTAATTGTTGATTGGCAACCGTCCTCATAAGTCCAATCGTCATTTAGAGTTACATCTACATCTGTTATTGTTAATACTGAAAAATCTTCAGGTTCAACATTTGTATATGCTTGATCAACATTCTCCGGATAATAATAAATAAAATCATTTGATTCATTGTACAGGTCATCGTAATCATCATTAGACGGGCCGGGAATATAAAACAAGTTACCAGCCATATCTTCCGCTTCCGGGCTGGTTGTTTCAACACCCTGGTACAATGCAATGCCCTCATTTGCCGGAGGCGGATCATTAATACCATCATATACTACTGTTTGATCGAAAAGGGTATTCTCATATTCATTGCAACGCAAAACGAGTCCCGCTCCAGAGGACCGGGTTGTACGATTTACACCTAATGCTATAATGCCATACTCTACGTTATCGAATGAATTGAGGTAAATTTCGTTAGCCAGCCCACCCGATTCATTTATATAGATTCCGATCCCGGATTGTAATTCCGGGCCAACACTTTTTTCAAAGATGTTATCTTCAACCCAGTATTGCGTAGAAGCATTCAGGTATAAGCCGTAACATTCCTCGATGGCCGAACCACCCATGTAAAAGTGGTTGGAAGTAATCCTTGGCAATGTTATACCACTCAGATAAATCCCATGCCTGTTATCAGTAAAATCCGTATGCCTGATATCAGCAAAGTCCGTTGAATTTGATGCAGTTGCATAAATTCCATATTCAAGGTTTTCGAAAAGTCCGTAATCCCAATCCTGGCAGGGTTGACCTGGTACCTGGCAAATGCCTTCAACTCTAAATATTGAGTTGAATCCATTGATTCCATATCCGCGATGCTCATAGTTGGAATTATTGGAAAAGGAACACCCCTCAAAATTGATGTAATGGACATCATCAAGTTTTATAAATGTAAAGGATGCCTTCTCGCCAAGTGTTTGGTTGTATTCAAAATTGCAGGTTTGAAATTTACTCATATTGCCAATTTGATGGGTATATGCATCAAACCAAACTCCATAATCGTTGTCAAGAAATACCCCATCGGTTGCACTTACAATTCCTCCTCCTTTCCCGGTATAATTTTCGGAACCTACACGTACTGCTGTTTCAGCATTTTCAATTGTCCCAGTATTTACCATTTGTAATTGTCCTTGATTTTCACTTGTTTGGTAAGCAGATGGGTTCCCCCACACCTCAATGCCCTGCCATTTAATTCCACAGGCATTTGTCAATTTTCCACCATCAATAATTAAACTTCCACCCGGTTGCACGATGAGCCTCGCATCAGGAACCAGGTAAACGGTACTTAGTATTGATAATTTGGATTCGGGTGGGATGATGATATCGCAGTTGTAGAACTTGTTATTTATCCATGTTTCATTTTCACTTATTGTTAATGGTGTGCTGTTGTACTGGCAATTGGGTGCCACGGGTAGTTCAGTATAAAAAGGAAGACAATTATAAGAGGTAATCGTAACGTGATACTCAACGGTGGTTTGGGGAACAATATCCTCGAATACTGCCTGTGCAGTTTGGTTTTGATCTCCTGTCACAGCTTGTATTTCCTGAATTTCATCCTTTTTATATAGAATGACATTTGCCTCCTTCCCTGTTTCCAAATTGGAAATATCAATCACAATATCATCACTTTGCGCTACAAACAAATAATCCGGAGCAACGGTAGCTTCGAGATTTTCAGGAACACAGGTCCAGATTTGTGTTTCGGGGCAGCCAAGGAGGTTGTGAGCATAGCAAAGCCAATGCTTTGCATATGCTTCGAATCTTGCTTTCGAAATAGCCTCAGCCAATCCAAGATGGGAAATGTGATTTGTTTCATAACTCTGTGATGGAGGCTTTACCAGATCAGTAAAAATTGCAAACATATCAGAGTTTGGTGTAATATAGCCATATCTGGTATTTCCCAAAAAAGCAGTTCCTCCAGCCAGATTATTCACTGTAAAACTTTCACCACAGTTCCTGGCGCCACCGTTTAAAAATGCTTTAGTCCTGTCGAATGGCATCACCGTACAACTTGTAGAATAAATAATAAAAGGGCTGCTAGTATTTGTCAAATTGTCGATTGCATTGTTAAAATCAGTAGGATCGCTTCCTGTAAAATGATACTGATCTTCAGCATCTAAAGTGTATCTAAAACCTTCAAAGCTTCCATTAATGCCAGGACTCATCGTTGTAATGCTACTATTTTGACCTACTGTTCCGCCATGCCCAAACCATCCCATTAAACCGTAGTGTTCGCTATTTAATTGTGATACAACATCTCCGCCTTTTGGAAAATAGGGGCCTGGATCATCAAAAGATGGTAATTCTTCCCAAATTAATCCTTCAAGGTAGGTAACATGGTTCATTACTTTTTGTGCAACTTGTGCTTCTTGAAAATCATCAGATTGTATCATAAAACACTTGCCAAGATATGAAGGATTTCCGTTTCCGGGACTCAATTCATATTTTATGGTTTTTTCAACCCAATTATTAATGTCTTGCGGCGAAGAGCATATAATCCTTCCAACGAATATTTCGGCAAGGTAATCGGGATTATCACCAACTTTTTCCCCGTAATGTGGATCATTATCAACATTCCAGTTCCCTGTAAAATCAGAAAAATATAGATCATTTGGAATTGTAAATGTCCAGGAGTTATGATTATCAAGTCCACTACCATACCTAATGCATAATGTACTTGCATCGCCAACAAGTAATACCCACATTGTACCGGCTTGATATGATTCAAATAGATATTGCCGAATACTGCCGGCTCCTTCCTGTACTGTGCCCGGCAAATCGTATATTTCATCCCCGGGAAAGAGTAGGTCTCCCGCATAATTTGTCTTGATATCTTCAAAAGAAACACATCCCACATCGATTCCCTTTGACCTTTTCCATTCAATAAAATCATCAAATGCAGGGATGTATTCGTTTTTGGCAATGATTACATATTCATGGGCCGGAAGACTGCCTGTGCCGGTAATCTCATCTACAAGGGTAGGTAAGGATTGGTAACTTGCAATGTCCTGTGGGTTATCCACTAAAGCATACAGGGCATTATCATAAATGTCCTGGTTTCTTGCAAGTCTGCTCCGGGTTTGTATCCCCTGGTCTGTGCTAGAAGTTAAATGCACCTGGAATGACAGGTAATTGAAAAGTGTTAGTTGATTGCTGTCAGGAAAATATGAAAACGGGCATACCGATATTGTAATTATTTTATTTCCACCATCAAAGAATCCCTGCTTGATAAATTCAATTTTTTGTGCCGGGTATGGGCTTGATGAGTTATAAACCATGGAATCGGGTGGCACGAAATCCGGGGTGGGGCAGTCGGTGCATACCATTGGCTGGGCCGGAAGTACAGGATGGCTTAGGTTGTAAACAATTGAGGAATCGGATACAATAGAAACGCTGTCAAAAGTTGTATTGGACGGAATAATGAAGTTGAGATATGTTGCCGGAAGCATGGGCTTCCCCGTGTCCGGTAAAAACGCCATTTCATCTATTTCAACTTTAAGGTAATGGTTGCTGTCCCTTTCCAAAACCGATTGAAAGGAAAGATCGGCCGTGTCAATTGTTAGGGTGTAGTTGATTTGTGAATGAACAGAAGCCGGAATGCATGCGATAATCAGGATAATCGCAAACTGAATCTTTTTGTTTAACAGTAGGATGTTTTTCATTGTAGTGTGTTTTAATTATTAATACTTGAAATTGTTTTAATCGGTTGCATATATTTATTTGTGGGAGTAACACTCTGCAGTAAGGAATGGGAAAAATAGTCCTGGCAATTTGAATTGCGGATAAATTTTTGCAACAAAAAAACAGGATTGGAAATCTATACCCCTGACAGGGGATTTCGGAATTAACAGGGTCTGATCTCTTCTCTTCTCTTCTATAAATCCTATACATCCCCGGAAGGGAAATGATAGAAGCCGGGATTGGAAAATCTCAGGCATGGCAAAGGGGGCGGCAAAGATGCCGTTGGGTGCTGCAAGCAGCGAATTGTATAATGGGATTGGTGTCATTTTTTTAAGTTGTCGGATCAAATGTATGACAATATTTTGATATGGCCAAGCCCTGATTTGTTAAGAAAAAGTAGTGTAGGATTATTTCGAATGAACGTTGGTATTTTCGGGATGAACGCAGGCGTTGACCGAACATTTGTTTTAGATAGATGTGTGTAATTTGTGCCTGAAATATTGGTATTGCAAAAAAAATATTTTCCTTTGTAGTGTCAGGGATATTTTCGACAAATCCGGGCATTTCCGGTTTTTTTTCGGATAGCAATTATTGTATTCAGGAATGCGTTGATAAGGTCATACATTTTATTAATCTATTATTTTTGCAATCAATCAGGACAATGAATTAAAACTTTCATCATGAATAAGCTCTATCCTCTAAAGTTCAAGGCTCGATTCAGGGATAAAATCTGGGGAGGACAAAAAATCAATGAGGTTCTAGGTATGGATTTTGGCCAACTGCCCAATTGTGGTGAAGCCTGGGTTTTGTCGGGGGTTGCTGAAAACGAAACCATTGTTTCGAATGGTTTCCTGGCAGGGAATGAACTGAACGAACTTGTGGAAATATACATGGATGACCTGGTAGGAGGGAAGGTTTACGACGCATTTGAAAACGAATTCCCCATTCTGGTAAAATTCATTGATGCCAACGATTGGCTGTCCATCCAGGTACACCCCGATGATGACCTGGCCCTGAAACGCGGACTGGGAAACGGTAAAACCGAGATGTGGTACATCATGAGCGCAGATGATGGCTCCGAGCTGATCAGTGGTTTCGGCGCTAAGGTTAACCAGAAAACGTATCTCGATCACCTGAAGGCTAAAACCCTGAAACAAATCCTGAATTTTGAAAAGGTGAAGGAAGGTGATGTTTTCTTTATGCCTGCCGGCAGGGTACATGCATTGGGCCCCGGTATTTTACTCGCTGAAATCCAGCAGACCTCAGATACCACCTATCGTATTTACGACTGGGACCGTAACGATGCACAGGGCCGCTCCAGGCAACTGCATACCGAAGAAGCGCTGGAAGCCATTGATTACAATGTTTACGATAATTACAGAACTGAATATTCAAAATTGAAAAATCAAACTGTGGGTGTTGTTGACCAAAAGCAGTTCACCACCAATGTTTTGAATTTCAATAAACCTGTTTTGAAAAACTATGAGGAGATCGATTCCTTTGTAATCTACACATGCGTTGCCGGATCAATGGAAATCAGCTACAGGGCTGGAATGGAAAAACTTGCAAAGGGGGAATGTATGCTCATACCCAACGACCTTAATCTGGTGGAGTTAAAACCTTTAACTGAATCTAAATTACTGGAAACCTTTATTCTTTAGGCCATTCAAAAGATTAAATAATTATTTTTGGCAATTATTTACATTAACATGTTTAAATATTTAATTATGAAGAATTTACTATTATTTGCTATTGTAATGCTTTTTGGAAGCGCATTATTTGCGCAAGATAAAATGAAAGCATTATTCAACCTGCCTGAAGTGGATGTACAATCAATCAACGGTGAACCCTTTAATACTAGAGACATTCAAAACGATGGCAAGCCCATTATCATTACATTTTGGGCCACATGGTGCAAGCCCTGCATGAAAGAGCATGATGCCATCAACGACTTATATGAGGAGTGGGTTGAAGAGACAGGCGTAAAGCTGTATGCCATCTCCATCGACAATGCCCGTTCAAGCAAACGCGTACTCCCGACTGTTAATGGAAAGGGATGGGAATTTGAAGTTCTGCTCGATCCGAATGGCGATTTCAAAAGAGCTATGAATGTGAATGTGCCTCCACATACTTTTATAGTAAACGGAAAGGGTGAAGTAGTGTGGCAACATGTTGGTTACCTTGATGGTGATGAAGAGGAATACATTGAAATCGTCGAGAAGATCAAATAAATTATCTTTCACTGATTGTTGAATATAAAAACACTGAATTTGAAAACACAATCGATAATTAAATTTTCGTTTTTACTGTTGTTGTTGCCACTTGTGTCGTTTTCGCAGGATTTTTTAAGTAGTGGTAAGGTAACCGGAAATGTTCAGATGGATGCACAAATCTATACTGAGGACGACAAACTGGGGATATCCGATTCATCGTTGAACTATAAAAAGTTTGGCATGAATGGTTTCGCCAACATCATTTATACCAATGGTGATTTTTCTGCGGGGATGCGTTTCGAAGGTTTCTTAAACCCTATGTCCGGCTTCGATCCCAGGTTCGAGGGCGTAGGCGTTCCTTATTGGTTTGCCAAATACAAAATGGGAACCCTTGAGATGACTGCCGGGCATTTTTATGAGCAGTTTGGAAGTGGCCTGATATTGCGGACCTATGAAGAATGGACACTTGGATTTGATAACAATTTATATGGATTTAATGCCCGGTTCAGCCCGTATAAAGGGATTTCACTAAAAGGTTTGGTCGGGGTTCAACGGTTCTTCTGGGAACCTTTTGAGGATAACAACCGGGGAATCGTTCGCGGTTTGGACGGTAATTTTTATCTGAATGAGATTTTTGATGGCATGGCCGAATCGAAAACCAAGATCGAACTGGGAGGAAGTTTTGTGAGCAAATACGAAAAAGTTCCCAGCCCAACTTTTACAACAGATTCCGGTTATTATACAGTTAATGATTTTGGTGATACCACCAATTGGATCCGCAGAAATACCTATCAGTACAATTACCCGCACAATGTGGGTTCATGGGCTGCCAGGGCAAATATTTCACACGGTGGCGTTAACTTTTATGTTGAGTATGCCGAAAAGGGAAACGACCCGAATGCAACCAACAATTATATCTATAAGAAGGGGCAGGCCATCTATTCAACCTTGTCATATTCTACCAAGGGGTTGGGGCTGTTCCTGTCAACAAAGTGGATTGATAACATGAGTTATAAGTCCAAGATCAACGAGAGTGGTAATCCACCGATGCTGGATATTAACTACCTGCCGGCCATCAGCAAGGAACACCCCTATAGCCTGGCTACGGTTTACCCATATGCTACCAAGGCCAACGGCGAATTTGGCCTCCAGGGACAGATAGTCTATACGATACCCAAAAAATCTAAACTGGGTGGGAAATACGGTACAAGCATCACTGCCAGTTATTCCATCGCCAAATCCATACAAAAAGATCCGCTTGCCCCCGGCATGCCCATCGACTCCTCGGGTACGGATGGATATAAAACAAATTTTTTCTCCATTGGTGACCTGACCTATTATAAAGATCTGAACTTCCTGATCGAGAAAAAATTCAGCACAAAAGTTAAGGCTAAAGTTGCTTATTACCATCAAACCTACAACAAACACGTGATTGAGGATGATATTTTTGATGATAAAAACATGGTGAATGCCGATATTGGTGTTTTGGACCTTACCTATAAATTCGACCGTAGAAATTCGCTAAGGATGGAACTCCAGGGTTTATGGACAAAAGAAGACAGAGGCGATTGGGCAGCGCTCTTGCTGGAATACACCGTGTCTCCAAAATGGTTCTTTTCGGTTCAGGATGAATTCAACTATGGTAACCCGGATGACAACATGCAGATTCATTACTACAATGTTTCGTTTGGATATACCCAGAAATCAAACCGGATCTCGCTCAGATACGGACGGCAGCGCGAAGGCCTGCTGTGTGTTGGTGGCGTGTGCCGGTATGTGCCAGCTTCCACAGGCTTAACATTAACCATAACCAGCTCATTCTAATTTAAAACCCTCGAAAAATGAAAAAGAACATTTCACATATCATTTTACTGTTTGTTATTGCCGGTTTTGGGTGGGTGGCCTGTGATAAAATTGATGAGCCCATCGAACTCGTCGGAACTCAGGATATTCCTGAAAATATTGACGATACCATATTCTTTATCGACTCCGTACTTATAACTTCGAAGCATGTTTTGCTTGAGGATTTTACCGGTCACAAATGTGTGAACTGCCCGGAGGCAGCCCAATGGGCTCACGAAAAAGCTGAAGCCGAAAACCATAAGCTGATTATTTACAGCGTTCATGCAGGCCACTTTGCTAAACCTGATCCAAGTGGCCCGTTTGCTACGGATTTAAGGTCAGTACCTGGTGAAGAACTTTATACGAATTTTGAGGCCTATAGTAATCCGTGTGCTTTAATCGATCGTGAAGAATATAACAGCAATAGGGTTGTGATATTTAGCACTGGCTGGGAAACTCCAATAAATGAAGAACTGGCGAAACCTAATGTTGCTGACCTGAAAATACGCAATACTTATTATCCCAAACGTGCCTCTGTAATGATCGATATTGAAGCTACGATTCTTGCCCAGCTCGAGGGAAAATATAAATTGTGTGTGTATATTGTTGAAGACAGCATAGTTTCGCCACAATTGAACAACGATGAAAATATTGGCCCTGATACGCTGTGGAACTGGACCCATCGCAATGTTTTGAGGGATGCCATCAATACAACCTATGGCGAATTGATATCCGAAACCGGCGAAGTCGTTCAGGGGATAACCTATCAAAAGCAATACTTTTATGAGATACCCGAAGCATGGGTAACCAGGCGTTGTAATATCATTGCATATCTTGGAAAGTCGGATGAGACACTCAACCTGGTAGATGTGATCCAGGTTGCGGAACTCGGGATTAAAACGGAGGATTAAATTTTATTAAAAAACATCACTACTGTCCGGCAAAATTTGGATAGATTCCTCGCTACGCTCGGAATGACATATAATTAAAGATATAGGG
>JABMQA010000901.1 GCA_013203545.1 Bacteroidota bacterium | reverse complement strand
TTTGCAAATGCTTTTTGTTCAACATATTTAGTTTCATGAGCATAGTTGAGGGCATCGGTAGCATATTCAAGTGCCTTGTCCGGGTTGGAGTTAACCAGCCCGGCAGCAATTAAATTTAAAGTATTAATTTTTTCTTCCCCGATGGCAGTTTTTAACAGCACAACAAGGCTATCCGGGTTTAACTCACTCGATCTGGTATTGCCGTCAGCAAACAGGTGTATTAAAATCGCAAAAAATAGAAATATGATTTGGCTCCTCATAAATTTCCAATAAAGGAGCATAAAAATAGACAAAATTAAACGGACAATTCAAAATTTTCTTAAAAAGCCCGTTATATTTTGCTATTTTTATTTGTGTATGTACAATCATGTTTTTAATAATTATGGCGGGCCTTCAGTTTAACGACTGATAACTAATGTGTAAGTATCCAGGTTGGCGAATGATAATTTTTTGGGTATAGGAATTTCCCGCTTCCCTGAAATTAGCAAAATAATAGCCTTTTGGCAAAGAGGGGATGTTCAGCGTTTTTATGATTTATTTAACACAATGGTTATAGCAGAAAGCTAAGAAGAATGCCTGCTGCCACTGCCGAGCCGATCACTCCCGAGACATTGGGCGCCATGGCATGCATTAACAGATGGTTGGTGGGGTCTTCCTTTAATCCCTGGGTCTGAACCACCCTGGCGCTGTCAGGGACAGCAGAAACGCCGGCAGCGCCAATCAGGGGATTGATTTTGTTTTCTTTGGACAGAAACAGGTTCATCACTTTTGCAAATAAAATTCCACCAGCGGTAGCCAACATAAACGAAAGTGCCCCAAGCACAAAAATGAGGATGGATTGATCGGTGAGAAAAACGTCAGCCTGGGTGGAGGCGCCAACCGTAAGCCCTAATACGATGGTAACAATATCAATTAGCGTGGTTCTTGCCGTATCAGCCAGTCGCTTGGTTACCCCGCTCTCTTTTAAAATATTTCCGAAGAATAACATTCCCAGCAACGGAAGCGAACTTGGGGAAATAAAAGCCGTGAGAAGCAGTCCAATAATTGGGAAAAGGATTTTTTCGAGTTTGGTAACGGCCCTTGGCGGTTTCATTTTAATTTTCCTTTCCCGTGAGGAGGTAAGTAATCGCATAATGGGTGGTTGAATAACTGGTACCAGCGCCATATATGAATATGCTGCAATAGCTATCGGGCCGATAAGATTCTGAACGCGTGTTCCATCAGGAAGGATGTTTATCCCATTAGCCAGTTTGGAAGAAAGGAAAATGGCGGTTGGGCCGTCAGCGCCGCCAATAATGCCAATTGCACCGGCTTCGGCCGGATGAAAACCCAGTACAAGCGCACCAATAAAGGTTGCAAAGATGCCCACCTGTGCCGCCGCCCCCAGAAGCATCAGCCTGGGATTGGATATCAAGGATGAAAAGTCTGTCATAGCCCCAATACCAAGGAAAATGAGAGGCGGGTAAATACCGGCAGTAACCCCAAAATAGAGGTAGTTCATCACGCTGCCACTTTCATATATGCCTAACTTTAATCCGGCATCGAGCATAAAAGGTACATTTCCAATAAGAATCCCAACCCCGATGGGAATCAACAACAAGGGTTCATAATCGAAGCGGATGGCAAGGAAAATGAAGAAAAACCCAACCAGCAACATAATTAGGTGACCAGGTGTGGCATTGGCAAAACCGGTATATTTTAGAAATTGATTTATTCCTTTGGTCGCAGTTGACCCACCCTGTGTTCCGGCATCAGTATTTTGCCGGTCAGTGTTCGAAATGGTGGTGGTTGTTTGGGTTGATGCTGCCCCATCATCGTTGGCAAAAGAAACGGAGATGAAAGCCAGTATCGATATAATTCCAAGGATTGTTAAAAATCTTTTCATTTTGGATGTTGATTTTTTTAATAACCGATTTGGTTAGCGGTTTTGACGATTTATTGTTTAATCAATTTCCATAAGCATTTCGCCCTGCAACACGTTGTCGCCTGGCTGGACCTTGATATTTTTAACAATACCATCCTTTTCTGCTACAATGGTGTTTTCCATTTTCATGGCCTCATACATAAGCAATTTGTCGCCGAGCTTAACCTCATCGCCATTTTTAACAAACAACTGCATGATGTTTCCCGGGAGCGGACACTTTACATCATGACCGGCAGTTTTGATTATGGTCTTCTTAATTTTACTGTCCTGACGCCTGGTTTGAATTTCCTGGCGAACCAATTTCGGGGTTTTACTTTGTTTGATTTCCTGATGAACCTCAACATTGTAG
>JABMQA010000900.1 GCA_013203545.1 Bacteroidota bacterium | reverse complement strand
GAGGGTAACACTTGTTCACAATGCTTTCCCTGAACGGATTACGATGGATTTTGATTTGCGTTTCCTTTCGAACGACAGAATAACAGAGATACCTTACCTGGGTATTGCTGAAATTAAGCAGGATGCGAGTTCAGGCACCAGCGACCTCGAAAAAATCATGAGGTCACTGGATATTTTTCCTATGAAATTCAGCAAATACTGCATGGGGTCTGTTCTTCTTGATAATACCCTAAAATATAACAGGTTTAAAACTAAGTTAATAACATTAAAAAAAATAAGCAATGACGGTTTCATTGATAAATTTTATAACTGATCCGAAATTTTTCGGAATAGAGTTTTTTAACCAGCACGACTTTCTGATGTTGTTGTTCAGGTTTACGCTGAATTTTATATTTATGATCATCCTTGTGAGGTATATCTACTATGCCAACGCGCGGAGAAAGGATTACATGTTTACCTACATACTCATCAGTGTTGCCGTTTTCTTTCTCTCTTATCTGCTGCAAAATGTGGATTTGCAATTGGGATTTGCACTTGGTTTGTTTGCCTTGTTTGGGATTATCAGGTATCGCACCAATCCGATACCCATAAAGGAGATGACCTATCTCTTTTTAATAATATGCGTTTCGGTGGTTAATGCTTTGTCGGATGATAAGATTAGTTATGTTGAACTTTTATTTACCAATTTTTCAATTATTGTGATAACCCTGGTTATTGAATTCTTCTGGAGTTTCAAACATGAATCGAGCAAAACCATCATTTATGAAAAAATTGAGCTAATCAAACCACAAAACCAAAAATTATTTGTGGAAGACCTTGAGCGTAGAACCGGATTAAAAATCAACAGGGTGGAAATTGGAAAGATCAATTTACTCAGGGATACTGCCGAGATAACCATTTACTATTTTTGGGATAAGTATTCTACGAATTTCTATGAAAGTGAAACCCTGGACAATTTTGCTTTTAAAGATGCTAAAACTGATTCACATGACTAAAATCATATTTCATATTTTCATTAATAGGCGTATTTTAAGTAGGTTAATGGTTCTTATCTTAACCAATACTTTGATTGTTTCAATGATCGCACAAGAATTCAATGCATATGATTCCGCTCCACTTTTCCTATCGGATGAGGTGGTTTACCTGACCATAAAAGGGGATATTAGAACACTATTGCGCGACAGCGACGATGAAAGGGAGGAGCACCCTTTGTTTATCGAGTATGAAGAAAATGGTAATATTGTCAGGTTAGATGTTCTGTTTCAGGTAAGGGGGAATTTTAGAAGGAAACCGCAAAACTGTAACTTTCCACCATTGAAGCTCAATTTTAAAAAGAAACAAGTTAAAAACACACTGTTTCACAACATCGATAAAGTAAAGCTTGTTACGCACTGCCAATCGAATTCAAAAAAATATGCCGGGTATGTTGTGGAGGAATACATGGTTTATCGTACCTTTAATATGCTTACTGATACAGGCTATCGTGTCAGGCTGGCATATATTTCATATGAGGATACTGTTTCGGGGCTGAAGACCGAAGAGAGCTATGCCTTTTTTATTGAACCTGATGATGTGTTGGAAGATCGGCTGCAAGCCAGGGAAATAAATTCAAAATATTTTCTGCAGGACAGGACACATCTTCACCACATGAGCAAGCTCGCCGTTTTCCAGTACATGGTCGGTAATACGGATTGGGCTGTTACCACCTTGCATAACATCAAGCTGTTTTCTGTTGACTCAACGCAACCACCATATGCCATTCCCTATGATTTCGACTGGTGTGGGTTGGTTAGTACGGTCTATGCCAGGCCTTTACCAAAATTTGGAACTGATAATGTCAAGACCCGGGTTTTCAGGGGTTATTGCAGATCGCTGGAACAGTTTAAAAAAACCTTTTCGGAATTTCATTTGAACAAGGATAATATCTATAAATTGTATGATGAATTTGAATTGCTTGATAAGCGTGATAAAAAAAGAATCTATAAATACCTCGATGAGTTTTACGACATCATCGAACACGACCGGGCAATCAAGTCGGAGTTTATGGATGCGTGTCTGAAAGAAAACAATTATTAAATCTGAAATTGAACATTTTAATGGCCTAAACAGTTGTAATTGCGTAATAAATTGAAAAATCTAAATCTTTAATTTGATAAATGAAGAATTTTATCTGGTTCATATCGATTCTTGTTTTTGTTTCGGCACCCTTTGTTGCATATTCGGGAGATAACATTTCCGAAAAAGATTTGTTAAAGGCAGTAAAATCGGAAGATGTTAAAACCCTTATGGCCTTCTTGCATAACGGGAATGATATTAACGCTGAATATGGAAGACAGAAGTTTACACTTTTGAATTATTCGATAAAAACCGGTAGCCTTAAGATATTTAAAAAACTGTTGCTTTACGGCACTGACGTAAACAAGATAAGCAAGGGTAAAACCCCGCTAATGTTTGCTGTGGACCATAGAAGGCGGGAGATGATTTCGTTGTTGATAAGTGAAGGGGCAAATATTGATGCCAGGGGACATCATGAAAATACTGCACTTATTTACGCAGCACAACGCGGAAAAATGAATTGCGTCAAGGTATTGGTAGAAAATGGTGCCGATGCCGAGCTGATAAACAAACATGGCTTCAACGCCCTTGATTATGCCAATTTTGCCAACTTTGCAGAAGTGGCTCAATACCTGGTAAAAATCATCGAAATGAGGCATTTCTATGATGATTTATCCTGGACTGTTGATGGACCCCATGTGGAGTGGGATAATGATTCGACCGTAAGGATATTTTACATGGTTTTCGATACGATAAAAAGATTCCCGGTTTCAAAGGAACGGTTTATTACTGTGAATGAAGATACTGTTCATATTGAAGGGTTTGCTGGGGATACGAACAACTATTATATTTTTAATAATATTACTGCTGATCCATCGGTTTATCAGGGTATTGATAAAGTACTCGCCATTGGCGATGTACATGGGCATTATGATGCGCTGTTCGATTATCTAAAGAGCAACCAGGTAATCGACAAAAATGGGAACTGGATTTTTGGCAATGGGCATCTGGTCATGCTTGGAGATGTTTTTGACAGGGGGGACCAGGTAACGGAAAGTTTGTGGCTGATCAACCAACTCGATTTTAAGGCACGCGCTCACGGAGGACGGGTTCAAATGCTGCTTGGCAACCACGAAGTGATGATCATGACCAATGACATCAGGTATCTGAATAAAAAATATGTCTTTTTTTCAAGGTATTTTTTCAAGGATTATTCGCTTTACTTCGATGAAAATTCCGGGTTGGGCCAGTGGTTAAGGACGAGAAATGCAGTGATATCCATCAATGGTAATATTTTTTCCCATGCAGGTATTTCGCCGGTATTGTATGAAAACGACATCAGTATCAATGCAATAAACCACTCGCTACGCAATTACCTGGCAGATGCGAAAAAATACCAAAAATCAAATATCGAAGATTTTGTGCTGGGTTCTGCCGGACCGCTCTGGTATAGAGGATATTTGATGGAGTGCAACAACAACTCAAAAATTACCCAAAACCAGGTTGATAATATTCTTAACTTTTACGGCGGGAAAAAAATGGTTGTGGCACATACCGAGAACAAGCATATTCAACCCCTGTTCGATGATAAAGTAATTGCGATAGATGTTCCCATAAGAACGCAAAAGACAATCCCTGAGGGCTTACTAATTGAAAATGGCAAGTATTATAGCCTGCACAATGATGGGGCGAGGGTGAGATTATTTTAATCCTTCTTACAAGTAACGCTGTTGGCGCTCGTTTGCAACGAGTGCCGTATTTCATTTACGGTTGAAATATGAAATATCAATATTGCACTTGTTACAAATGAAAAAGTTTTGCACGCGTTGCAAACGCGCGCAAGCATTGCTTGTTAACATAATAGGTAATGACTGCTATAAAAAACATTACTGACACACTGACTTTGTTTTTCCAAATCAGCAACACTGTTGGCGCTCGTTTGCAACGAGGAAAGCAAAAGACAACCCTGAAGGCTTACTAATTGAAAATGGCAGGTATTATAGCCTACACAATGATGGGACGAAGGTGAGATTATTTTAGTCCTTCTTACAAGTAACCGTACTATCACCATCCGGATTCACTGTTGGCGCTCGTTTGCAACGAGTGCCGTGTTTTAGAACCTCTATTCAAATAAACCTTTTACCCTACTTTTTTTTCGTTGCTAGCGATCAGCACACGTTGCAAAACCATCGTTCCTTTCATTGTACGCATTGCACTTTTTAGATTGTAAGTGGGATTATTGTATTAATAACATATCTATTTGCAATTACTTTTCTCATGATAACCAACCTGAATACATTTTATTAGAAAATCACTAACATTCAATACGCAAAAATCCTGACAAACCTTTATCTTTGGTTAAAAAAAATGTAAGATGTCAGACAAATATAAAATCAGCGAAAATGATAAAGCATATTTTTTAACCTTAACTGTTGTTGATTGGATTGACGTATTTACCAGAAAAAATCATAAATGTACAATAGTGGATTCATTGAAATTTTGCCAAAAAGACAAGGGGCTGGTTATTTTCGGCTGGTGTTTAATGCCAAGCCATTTGCACTTAATTGCCAGGGCAGAAGGCCGGTACAATCTATCAGAAATATTGAGGGATTTTAAGAAATTTACAGCCAAGAAAATTATTAACCAAATTATTGATGAGCCCGAAAGCAGGCGTGAATGGATGATATCCCTTTTTAAGAACAAAGGTAAAAATCTAAACAGAATTAAAGAATATAAATTCTGGCAGGATGGAAATCATGCAAAGGTGATCTATTCACCGAAATTTTTTTATCAAAAGTTAGATTATATTCATATGAATCCTGTCAAAGAAATGATTGTTATTAATCCTGAGGACTACCTTCACAGCAGTGCCAGAAATTATGCTGAACTATCATATTTACTTGATATCGTATTAGAATCTCCCCGGCAAATAACTTATTGAAAACTATTTTGCACACAATCCACTTGTCCGACCACCGGCGGAAACACGCACGAAGCTTGCTTGCTAGTAGTTAATAGCTACCTTTGTGCATACTGTGGGCGCTCGTTCGCAACGAGAGCCGTATTTCATTTGCGTTGAAATATGAAATATCAATATTGCACTAATACAAATGCAAAAAATTTGCACGCGTTGCAAACGCGCGCAAGCAATGCAAAATTAAAACTATCAGATCATGGATAAAACAGATGCTTTAAAGATAGCTCAAAAATATGCCCATGCAATTAAAGAAAAATTTATTTATATCAAGATTATTCTTTTTGGTTCATATGCAAAAGGGAATTTCAGTGATGATAGTGATATTGATATTGCAATTGTGTTCAAAGATTATAGCAATTTAATCGATATGCAATTGGAACTGATGAGACTAAGGAGAAAAATTGACAGTCGGATTGAGCCACATCCATTTAGAGAAAGTGAATTTGAATTGTCTAATCCACTTGTTCATGAAATTATTAAATACGGCAAAGAAATAAAAATCAACGTAGCCTAATTCAAATAAAACTTATAGCCCACCTCTTCCAGCTTTTTGTTGATCATCAACAAAAAATCAATTTTTTCGCTGAGCAGGTGCTCACGCGATAGTAAATTTTCAGATTTAATCAGATAGTATTTCTCTTCGATTTCAAGTGGTAGTTGTCCGGCAATGTCAAAAATGTTTTTGAATGAAGGTATCTGCTCAGGTACTTTCTCTTTGTTGAGAACAGCCAGTTGTGTTTTGTATTTATCAAATTTTCGCTTCAGGGTATTACTAACCAGGTGATTCATTTCGTTGAGTAATTTTACTACACCTCCTCCATAAAGTTTTTCCGGCAGTCTCTCAACGATGTCGATGATCTGAAACATATTCACGCCTTTTACAAGTATATCCATTTCTCCGGTAGGGCTGGTAGCAAGGATTTTATGGATGACAACACCAGAACCGTATTCGCACAACTTTCCGTCTTTAACAAATGGAATTCCAAAAGCACCATTGTTTTTTTCCATTTCTGCGATCAGTTGTTTATACCGTTTCTCAAAGATGTGCAAAGGTTGTATTTCGCCTGGAAATACAATGATACTTATTGGGAAAAGTGGAAAATTTCTTAGAATTTCTGACATACTGTTTACTACTTGTAATACAATTAACAAGTCTAATAACATCAAAAAGTTAAAAATGTTTGAGCAAGTTGGCTTATCGAAGTTTATTACTTTCGTAATCCATTTTTAATTCAAACAAAATGAAACGATTGTACATGTTTTTTTTAATATCGATTTTCTTCAATTCCTGTGCCCCAACTAATCCTGAATATGCCATCAATGTTCAATTGGGGGAACTTTTGGCTATACTGCCTTTGGTGGTGTATTTCAATACACAAGAAATTTCCCCTGGCCCAATCCTGTAAATATTTTTATGGATGGATATGATGTTGTGATGGACTTCGAACAAAAATTCAGTCATTACCACAGTGCATGCGTTTCAATCTATAAAGTGGAAATAAACGAAATGAACAACATCTTTTTTGGGGGCATGGCAAGATATTATGTCGATGCCGGGAACGGGGATATCAAAGATGATCCATTGGTGCCATCGGTTAATACCATAAGCCAGGTAACAAGGTTTGCTGATGGCCACTATGAGGAGGTTATACTGGATACAAAAATGCCGGGATTACTCGGGGCCAGTGCCAATTATATTCCTGTAAAAAGCATACCGTTGGTTTATGGTAAGATTGTGGATTATGATAGGTTGCCAATTGGTAAAACCCTCATAGGATACATATACGGCGGACTGGAAAGTACACATCCCAACATATTTCTGCAAGCGCTTGGTGTGAGTGTAGCTACAAACAGGGCTTTTAAAGTATATGTATCAAAACCCTGATGGAAGAACTAAGTGTTCCTTAGTGCACCGGTGACATAGTGGTATGACTTTTACGTCCGGTTAATTAGTGATTGTCCATAATGTCAGCCGCCTTGTGGGCAAAAATTAATCTCCCGCTGATTTCGCTGATAATCGCAGATTATCTCTGCGAAAATCTGCGATATCTGCGGGAAAATAAACTAAAAAG
>JABMQA010000899.1 GCA_013203545.1 Bacteroidota bacterium | reverse complement strand
GTTTATTCCTGAAGTGTATTTTTCTTAGTGTTTCTAAGTGAGCTAAGTGTCTAAGTGGTTGAAAAAAAGAGGTGACCACTAAGACACAAGCACACTAAGATTTCACTAAGTTGCTTGCTAATGCGACATTAAAAAACACGACAGGTCAGGAGTTCTGATTTTTTGATGGTCCCGCCCCGGTCAAGTTACAAGCCAGATTATATAATCCCAAACATGTATCTACTCCGGGGGGTCAACATCCGCCGTAATGTCATATATCTATTGAAAAAACATATAACGATATTCGGTAATTTTTAACTCCGGTTGCAGGGGGTCAGCTTAGTCCGAAATATCCAACATGCTGGGTAGCGTTGTTTACCAAACAGAAACCATTGATAACTCACATATTGCCCTTGATGTTTCCGATCAACCGGATGGCGTTTACTTCGTCAGGCTTTGCACTGAAGGGTATACATGCATGGAAAAACTGGTTATCCGGAAGTAGAAATACGGAAATTTGGTTAATATCAGAAAGCTCCCTACCCCGGGGGCTTTTCTGTTTTTATGGCTTTAACCTTACAGCGTCCCTGGATCTGTCAGCGTTAAACTACCAGATTCGATATTCAACATTTTTTGGGTTCATCGAAGGCATTCTTGATCGCGAAGCAGTACAATCAAATATCTCACATCTCACATCATATATCTGATATCAATGGATGTAAGAACTCAGATTTTAGATCTGGATTTCAGAATAAAGATTAACGAAATCAAATTTTAGATCGCTGTCTCCAATACGTCATTGCTTTGTCATTTAAACTCAAAACAAAGCCACCTTCCTGCTGATTCTTTTTACTCCATCATCTAGTACAAAAACATAAACTCCCCGTTTAAGATTGCCGCTAAAAACATTTTTCCTGATCCAACAATTTGTTTTTGAGTAAATCTCTTTTCCCGAAATATCAAAAATCCTCAGTTCAAAAGCCCCAGGATAAACAATCCCAATTTGTCCGCAAGCCAAGCTTGTAACAATTCGCAGGACATCTGCCTGATAATCCTCAATTCCCACCGTAATATCCGCCTGCACACAGCTTTGTTGTGATTCGCCATAAGGATACACTGCCGAAACGCAGTATTCGTAGCTACCGTTGGGCAGGTCGAAATCCTGGAAAACGGTGTCGGTAACAGGTTGCTGGTTCAGCAACTCGGCATCGCGGTAAATGTTGTATCCCACCAGATTGGTATCGGCCACCTGTTGCCAGACTAAATAAACATCATTGCCTATGACTTCGGTCTCCAGATTTTGCGGCTGCGGCGGATCGGCGTAAACATGGATGTAATCCTGGCGCAAGAAATTGTTGCTGCTATTTCCAGCTACAAGCAGGTTTACCGAGTATATCCCCGGTTCGTTGTAGGTATGGACGGGTTTTTCTTCATTACTATCAATAATGCCATCGTTATCGAAATCCCACTCATAGGACAGGTCATCACCCACCGAATAATTGCACCACTGTACGGTGAACGGTGCAATGCCCTGGGTTTGGGGAGCTGAAAAATTGGATATCACGGGTTTTTCGCCCCAGCCATGCGGGTTGAAAACCTCGAAAGTACGGCCATAGTCCGTTGAATGGAAAATAAAAATCTGGTAATTTGAATAGGCCCAACTTATATGCTCCATCCATATGTAAATTTCACCTGCTGAATTTCCGGTAGTTGAATAACCCAACTCAGCATCAGTAACGTTTATATTGTTTGTAACACCGAAGGTCTCACCATAGTTATCTGAAAATACGATTTCATACTTACCTGATCTGGCCCTTAGGATGAAAATCTCCCCGCTGTTGGCCCCGCGTGAAAAGCCGTAATTGTTCCATGGACTCGTATCATAGTCGTATGTGGTTATCAATGAATCGAAATGATTGATAGTTATTCCTAAAAAGTTTTCATTGGTGATCCAATTATTATAGAGCACATAACCATGTATACTGTCCGTATCCAATTCGGCAGTTGCAACATTGTTTTCATTTAAAAACCAATTACAATTATGCTGTGTAAATAGCATACCATAATCTTCGCTATGGTACTTAATTCTCCTGAAAACCCATCCATCCATGATCCCGCTTATCAATTGTCCGGAATAACCATTGGGATCACCCAATGTCCAACTCACTCCATAATCCATAGATATATGTATTTGTGAAGAACTTAAATCATGTGTATAATATAAGTACCCTGGTGTTTTATCGCATGCAATCTGGTAGAAATCTTCATTCAGGTTTGCGATGGACATGGTTTGGCCGTAATCAGTAGAATAATACAAAGCACGGTTTAATATTCCCGGGCCTGGAGTTGCAATAAAAAACACTTCACCGGGCTGCCACCCACGTGCTATGGGCTGGAGGCAATACAATGTAAACGAAGTGATGGTTAAATAAAATAGAAAAAATATTCGTAGTGCGTTTTTCATAGTTGGTAATTTTTTAATAATGGATAATTTTTTTTGTCGTACTCGAAGAACCTATGCAAATCTTTAACAGGTAAATTCCTTTTCCGGGCAGGTTTAGGTCCAAACCATTAATTTCAAATTGAATCGGATGCCCGCTTTCATTTATTTGTCTGTCCGTAATGGTTGCAACTTTAATGCCTCCAATGGTATAAAGGCTCACTGTTAGCCTGCCCGATTCAGGGGCATCTATTGTTACAGAGGTGCTTTGCGTGAAAGGATTTGGAGAGATTTTAATGTTTATTGATCCGTTGTTTCCAAATTGCGCCTCCTTTGGCTCTGTTTGTTTCAATAACAGTAAGAGGTCTTGTGTTAACCCTGTATGGACTGCCCTGTCAACATTTTGCATGAACACATGATGCTGATAGGTGGATTTGTACAGGTCCTCATATTCTATCAGTGTATTCCCCAGGTTTATCAGAGCAAAAACAGAATCGTTGTACGAAGGGTTATTAATCAGTACAGAATCGTAAATATGTATTGCGGATTCAAAATTTCCTGCATGACGGCATCCGAGGCCATAATATCCAAGGGCTGCTTTTATTATTGCCGTTGAAAAAGTCATAGAAGTATCCTTGGGAATGGAATGCAAAGCATTTATGAATTCCTCCATTTCGTAAACCGTACTCTGTTTCAGGAAGCATCCATATAACTTACCAAGCCCTACTACTGCTTCTCCCGATGCAGGATATTCATTGATCAACTGGTTTAATGTATTCTTTGCATCATTATAATTACTTGATGAAATTAGGGTGTTTGCCGAAATCAATAATTCCTGCTCCGATGACAATCCCCCACTTTTATATTGGGTGTATGACGAATCAAGAACAGGCGTTATGCAAAACATGGATGGAGTAGTAAGGTGCCTGTTGATAACGGATGTATCGGTTGTACCCCAGTAGTTATTTGTAGAACGCAATACTGTGCGTTCATCTTCATAGAAAAATATGGCATAATTCCCGGATGCAGGCGAATTATAGATATCATTGTATCCGTGATCGAGCAAAGGGGTGGAACTATAAATGCTGATGCCATTACTGTTATTGTAAATCTTGTTTTTGAATTGCTCCTGTGGACTGTTGAACCATCCCGACAGACCGGTTGTGCTGTTGCTGTAATTAGCCACTCCGTGAGTATTCCCGGTAACCAGGCATTCCTTTATATCCGGGTCACAATTGAAAGCCCCAATCCCTACCGTGTTGTTTTTTAGGATACTGTTTGAAAGTTGCTGGTAACTCAGGGCATCTTCATAATATAAACCATACTGTGCGTTATCAATATTACTGTATGAAACCGATGATTTGGATCCGTTTTTAAAGCCCAGGCCCTTCCAGTAGCTTTTTCCTGCACCGGCTGTATCAGCATTACAGGTAATGGGATGATATGACAGACCATCTGAAATAAGTGTTCCATACACAATAATTTGACTGTTTTCAGCAGCTTTAATTTTCGTATAGGGTTTGATGATCAGCGAATCACCTGAGTAAATTATCGTTGTATCTGATAAATATACCTCGCCGTCCCACCAGGTTTTGCATTGATTTTGATTAAGGTAGGCAGGATATTGGCTTATACCAGAATTACGGAAATCCGCATGTTCGCCCTGTCGGCCAATAATATTTTCGTTTTCTTCAAATTCATATGCCAAAACATCTTTTTTCGTAGAATAAATTAGTTCTGCATGGCCGTTATCATCAATGTCTGAAACCCAGCTACCCACTATCCCATCCATTACAGGTATCGAC
>JABMQA010000898.1 GCA_013203545.1 Bacteroidota bacterium | reverse complement strand
TAAAAAAAAGTCATCATCAAATTAAACGAATTAATCTAATTCATCAATCCTCCAATTCGTTTAATTAGTGTAATTTGATGACTTAATTTTTGACGATCAGAGACGGGCCAATCACTTATGCTCAAGGCTTTCCAGGCCAAAGGTCACCAAAAGCACCAACTTGAAATCTGTTGATATGAAACCACCTAAAATTTCTGTAATCATTCCAACATATAATGCAGCGGCAACATTAGGAAATGCCCTGAAAAGTATCGTTGATCAAAGGTATACAAACACAGAAATTGTTATTGTAGATGCGTGCTCAACTGATAAAACCCTGCAAATTATCGGGAATTACCAGAAAGAGCACAACAACATAATATGTATTAGTGAGAAAGATCGGGGCATTTACGATGCGATGAATAAGGGAATTGATCATAGCTCAGGCGGGTGGTTGTATTTTATGGGTGCAGATGATGTGTTTTATGACCAGGATGTATTAAGCGACCTTTGGGAGAAAGGGGCATTCGGGCAGGAAAAAGTTTTTTATGGAAACGTATATGTTAAGGGAGACACATCGTGGGCAAAGGATAAAACAAGCTATGATGGTTATTTTGATCTCAGGAAACTGCTCAGCAGAAACATTTGCCAGCAGGCCCTGTTTTATCCAGGACAAATAATTGAAAAGGCCGGATATTTTAAACAGGAGTACGAAGTATCTTCGGATTGGGACTATAATCTCCGTTGTTTTGCCCTGCAGGAATTCTTGCATATCGACAGAATTATCTCAGTTTTTGCAGCGGGAGGTAAGTCTTCGCAGTATGACGAAGATATCAGTGTTATTGAACGAACTCAAAATGTCTTTAAATATTTTCAACAAGATATAAGTGATAATAAGCACTCCGAACCAGGCTCCCCCTTTTACAAACTGTTTTTGGATTATAGAAGTACGCTTAATACCCGGCTTAATCCAAACTCAACCCGGATAAAACAATGCATTTCTTTATGTACGGCTATTATGAACAGAAAGGAAATATTTGAAGATGCCTTGAAAACATGGGTAAACCATAAAGAGGTAGATGAAATTATTATTGTTGATTGGTCATCAGATGAATCGTTGATACCGCTTGTCCGGAAATACCAGAATGGAAAGATTTTCCTGGCAATTGTTAAAAATCAGGAAAAATGGGTGCTGTCCTATGCTTTTAATCTCGCAGCCAGATTAACCACCAGGGATAAAATCCTTAAGATTGATGCGGATGTTAAAATACTTCCCGGATTTTTTGAGAAACATACGCTTGAAGATGGGATGTTCTATACCGGAAACTGGGAAATTGCCCGCAATGAAAATGAAAGGCATCTGAACGGGGTTGTTTTCTGCAGCAGAACAGACTTTTTTAAGATCCATGGGTACAACGAATTCATCACATCATACGGTTGGGATGACAGCGATTTATATAATCGTATGGAAGGTGCCGGATTGCAAAGGAAAAACATCAACCCTGACCATTTGCATCATATTAAGCACGAAATGCGAACCTCTTTTCAGGATAAAACAGATTTCATCCGAAACATTGATGATGAGGAACGATCGTTATTGAACATTTTGATCAACTGCCATCTTTGCTCTTCTCATATGAATTGGTCGGCCGGGAACAAATTTGTTGAGTTTGCCATTGAGCCTGAAGATGAATATATTTTTAAATGCAAACAAGTATCCCCTTCCGTAAATATTGTTTCGGCAGAGCTTATACAGGATTGCGAGGTTAATGCAATAAAGCAGCGCTTAGGTTATCTGGACGAGAACCTCTTTCCGGAAATTTTAAATAAGCTTAACAGGGATGAACTGAATGAGTTCTATAACCTGGTGTTCTCCAGAAAGAACAACGAATCGGATCAACATATTTATTCCCTTGTTAATAAGATGAGTACTTACCTTGAGGCGAACATAAAAAACAAAAATGATGAAATAAAAAAACTGCAAACAATCCTTGAGGCGAATATAAAAAACAGAAAGGATGAAACAAATAATATGCAAGCAATTCTTGATTCGAAAGAAGCAAGAATAAATTCCATGCAGGCAGAGTTGGACAAGGTCTATTCCTCTTATTCATTGAGAATAGGGCATTTTGCGATTTTACCGGTTAAGAAGGTGTTGTCGCTATTTCATAAGATTAAAGAAGGAATAACCCTGAAAGATTGAGACAAATATGATGAGCATGTATCAATTGCCTGAGTAAACGGAAATCATGATCATAATCAATACCGGCTTACCAAATTTTAATATCGGTACCAGTTACAGATGGAAGATTGAAATGACGCAAAAAGAAATCGAGCTATGCAATTCATACCTTTCTGAAGAAATATTAAAAATGGGTTATGAATGAATCAGGCTAAAAATGTCAGTAAGAAAATCGGATGATCCGGATAATATTGAATTAATAATCTGCACCGAACGCGGTTCCCTTGAATCAATGTCAAAGTTATTGGTTTACAGCTTGAGGGAATTCGGGGGCAGGTTCCGGAATACCCCAATCTATAGTTATCAGCCAAGGAAAAGGTTTAAAATTTCACGAAAGACTTTAAAGTTTTTTGAAAAATACCAGGTTGAATACATCGATCTGGATTTAAATAAGGCGTTCGATTATTATCCCCTTGCCAATAAACCACTGGTCTGCCGGCACCGGGAAGAGAACACGAATTCTGAGATATTGGTTTTTCTCGACAGCGATGTGTTTTTCCTGAACGAGCCTTCTGAATTTATTGATTTCCAAAATGCTGATGTTGTTCTTCGACCGGTTGACCGAAAAGGTATTGGAACCCTGGGTAAGGATGATGCCAATTCTGATTATTGGGATCAAATGTACAAACTGCTGAATGTTAAAGTTCAGCGGAAAGTTACTTCAACAATAGATAATAATAGCATTCTTGAATATTATAATACAGGACATATCATAACAAAGACAGCAAACGGGCTTTTTAATGCATGGTTAAGCAATTTTATAGTACTTATGAAAAATGGGCTTAGACCTCTTAAGGAAGGAAACTATTTTGTTGAACAATCAACTTTTTCCGCTACCGTTTCACAATTGGAGTTAAAAGTAAAACTCCTTGGTAAATATTATAATTCACCGATTCACAGGCAAATCAACACCACCAATATTGATTATCATATCGATAATTTTGATAAACTTGTAACTGTCCATTATCATAAAATTTTTAAACTGAACATCGGGAAAAACCCATTACATGAACATCTGATAAAATGCGAAAACGGAAAAATCATCAATCAACAATTGGATAGATTCGGGGTAATTCAAAAAAATGTTGTGGCCAGGTCGCTATTTCATAAGATTAAAAAAGGGATTAACGGAATCCTGAATAATCCTAATGAGAAACAAAAGGAGGGGAAAACATTATGCTAATCAGTCACAGAAAAAGGTTCATATATACAAAAACGCATAAAACCGCAGGAACCTCCATTGAATCCTATTTTGAAAAGTATTGTATGAAGGAATCAGATTGGAGCTACACTGTTTTGCGCGATATTACCATTGGAGAAGAAGGTATTATTGGCTACAGGGGTATGAATGCCAAAGATAAATACTGGCGTAACCATATGCCTGCAAGTGAGATCAGAAATAAAACAGGTCCTTCAATTTGGGATAAATATTTTAAATTTTGTGTTATCAGGAACCCTTTTGATAAGCTTATTTCCGGCTTTTATTTTACTTCTGATAAGGTTGTAACCCATGATTTGATTATGGGTTTCCGAAACTGGATTAAATCCGGGAAGACACAGTTAGACCGAAATAAATACATGATCGGCGAAAAAATATGTATGGATTATTTCATTAAGTATGAAGAGCTTAATGCAGGTGTTAAGGAAGTTTGTGACAAATTAAACATACCTTTTGAGCCTGAAAGAATTCCCGAAATTAATTCCGGATATCGGGATAAAGAAATTCCGGTAAAAGCGTTTTATGATGATGAAACCATAACAATAATCAGTAAGGCATACAAATTTGAAATGGAGTATTTTAATTACGATATTCCACGCTAAAAGAGCCCTTAGAAGCTGTCTAAAAATGATATTTATATTTGATTAGCCCCGTCCTTCTGCCATGGGCATCCATTAGGAAGGGCGGGGAGTTGTATTTAATGTAAGTGAATTCAGCAAAATCCAGAAAAATTTGAAATTTAAAACTAAATTTTTCTGGATTTTGCTTCCCACAATAGAACAATTTCATTTTCCCCGACCT
>JABMQA010000897.1 GCA_013203545.1 Bacteroidota bacterium | reverse complement strand
TTTCAAACCCTTCCTTCTCGGCCTTTTTGGCCAATGTTCCAACAATATCATCGGCTTCGTAACCATCCAAAAACAGTAACGGTACATTAAACCCATTTATCAAAGCCTCGATGTATGGCAGGGCCAGTGCAATATCTTCAGGCATTTTCTCGCGGTGGGCCTTGTATTCAACAAATCCTTCCTTTCGGAGCGTAGGCGCAAAAGTATCGATGGCCACACCAATGTGGGTTGGTTTTTCGTTTTTGATCACATCGAATAGGGTGTTGGCAAAACCGAGTATAGCAGAGGTGTTGAGGCCTTTTGAGTTGATCCGTGGGTTTTTATTCAAGGCATAATACGCTCTGTAAATAAGCGCCATCGCATCAAGCAAAAATAGTTTTTTTGTTTCAGTCATAATTAAAGTATTTTGAAAAAACAAAAGTAACCAAATAAAACAGGTCACAATATCTTATCATTTTTGTCGATCTTTGCTAAAGATAAATGAATGCGATAGTACAACCACAAAAAAACTTAAGGAGAAATTATGGTGAAGAAGCAAGAAAAAACCAATACCGGTAAAACCACCGCGATACCGCAAAGAAACACACACACAAGAAACACTGTAAAAGCTAAACTATCAGAGCAACCGGAAAACAACGCTACGGCAAAGAAAGTAAAGGGGGCCAAAAAGATATTTGTACTGGATACCTCTGTGATACTTTACAACCACAATTCGATCAACAGCTTCGATGACAATGACGTGGCAATTCCAATTACTGTTCTGGAGGAACTCGACAACTTTAAAAAGGGAAACGACAACATTCATTTTGAAGCGAGGGAGTTTATCCGGATAATGGACAAACTCTCTAACAACGTCTCCCTGCAAAACTGGATACCCCTGGGCAACGGCAGCAAAGGTAAATTCAAGGTGATCATCAATGAGAAAACTTCTTTGGACGCCGAAAAAATTTTTGGTGAACGAAAAGCAGATCACCGTATCCTGAATGCTGCATATGCATTAAAAGAAGAGTATCCCGACAGGAAGGTGGTGATGGTAACCAAGGATATAAACCTGCGCATTAAAGCCAAAGCCCTTAATTTACCGGCGGAAGATTTTCTAACCGGGAAAATCCAGAATGTAGATTCGTTGTATTCAGGGATTTCCAGGTTCGGAAATGTGAATAAAAAAGGAATAGACAGACTGTATGCCGAAGGGCTTTGTGAACCGGACGATCTGGGTATCGAAAAACTTGTCCCCAACCAGTACCTTATACTTCAAAGCAATGGTTCTTCGGCGTTGGGGTATTACAATCCGAGAAATCAATTGATCGAACGTCTTGACAAGCACCAGGTTTCAAAGATTTCGCCTCGCAATGCCGAACAGGTCTTTTCCCTCCATGCATTAACCAATCCACACATCAGGCTGGTTTCCCTACAGGGAATTGCCGGTACGGGTAAAACCCTGCTTGCACTTGCCGGAGCCTGGGATCAGCGGCGAAATTACAAGCAAATCTTCATGGCGCGACCCATCGTCCCGTTGAGCAATAAAGATATCGGTTTCCTGCCCGGGGACGCAAAATCAAAAATCGACCCCTATATGCAGCCATTGTACGACAACCTGAAGTTTATTCAAAATCAATTCGGCGAACACGACAAGGAATACCAGAATATCAATGCAGCGCTCGAAAATGAAAAACTGCTCATTCAACCTTTGGCCTATATTCGTGGACGTAGTATTTCCAATGTCTATTTTATTGTTGACGAGGCCCAAAACCTAACACCACACGAAATAAAAACCATCATTACCCGCGCCGGGGAAGGCACAAAAATCATTTTTACGGGTGATATTTACCAGATTGATACGCCTTACCTGGATGCACAGAGTAACGGGCTTTCCTATCTGATCGACCGGATTAAGCAACATGAACTCTATGCCCATGTAAGACTGGAAAAGGGTGAACGTTCTGACCTGGCCAACCTGGCAAATGAGCTACTTTAAAAAAATGACCAGATGAAAACATTCATGAATACCATTTCCATTTTAACATTGATACTATTGCTGTTTTCCTGTGGTGTAAGTGAAAATAAAGAGCCCGGGAAAAACACCCATTCAAAAACGGAGAAATCCGGCCATTCTAAGGCAATTAAAACAGGAGTAATAATTAATGACATCGTTTGCAGGGATAATCCCGGAACTTCATATGCTTTGTACGTACCTGAAGGGGCAAACGCGAAAGCACCTTTTCCGGTTGTCTTTTGTTTCGATCCACATGCCAATGGATTGCTGCCGGTTGAAAAATACAAATCACTTGCAGATGTGTTTGGATTTGTACTTGCCGGTTCCAATAATTCCAAAAACGGGCTGCCGCTCACCGAATCTGAAACATTTCTACAGCAAATGCTAAATGATTTGTCAATGCAAATAAACATCGATAAAAGCCGAATGGCTACACTGGGATTTTCGGGAGGGGGCAGGGTTGCTGCATGGCTTGCCGGTAATAACAGGGATATTGGAGCAGCAATAAGTTGTGGCGCCGGGTTGCCACCTGATTTGAAGATAAATTCATTGGGATTTGATTACCTGGCGCTGGTTGGGAATGAAGATTTTAATTACACCGAAATATGGAAACTGAACCAAACAGCGGAAGAAAATCAATGGCCGCTAAACTGGCTTGTGTTTGACGGTAAGCACGAATGGCCGCCGGTGGAAGTTATGCGTGAGGCTTTTTACTGGATTCAGGTAGGTGCAATAAAAAATGGATTGGCCGAAAAAGATGAGCAATTTATTCGATCAGTTGAAAATCATTTTAGCACAAAAACAGGACAAATGATTGGGGAGGGAAGCATATTTGACGCTGCCACCCAAATGGATTTTACAATCAGGTTGTTGGATGGATTAACAAATGTTTCAACAAAAGAGGAAATCCTGAACCGGTTGGTTTCAGATCAGGCTTACAATCAACAAAAACAGGCCCTCGAACAGGTCATCAAACTGGAATATAACGAACAGAATAAATTGCTGGGCGCTTTTACCGCGAGGGATATAAAATGGTGGAAGGATGCTATCAGGGAAATTAACAGGGATAAGGGCAATGGTGAGATAAACCGCATGAACAAGCGCCTTGTGGCCTGGCTGGGTCTCGTTGCCTATCTTTCGGGCGAGAGGGCATTGCATAAACAGCAAGCGGATGTTGCCGGACAATTCATCACAATTTACCGCCTGGTTGAACCTGAAAACCCCGAACAAGCCTACCAGCAGGCCATGCTCGACATGCTCAACGGCCAGCCTGATTCAGCTATCAAATCTCTTCAGGAGGCGGTGAAGCTTGGTTTTGATGATGAGGAGAGATTGTGGCAGGAAAAGGCATATTTAGAACTACAAGGGAATGCTGATTTTCAGCGATTGTTTAAATAACCAATTTTATTGTTAATTTTGAAAAAATAATTTGGTTATTTATGGAAAATTACAAAGATCATTTTCAGTTAACTGCGGTTTTTGTTGAAGAACCCGAGGGCGGTTATTCTGCTTATATTGAAGAAATCCAGGGAATAAATACCCAGGGGGAAACGATTGATGAAGCCCGGGAAAATTTAAAAGACGCACTGTCACTTTTTATGGAAGTGAACAAACAAATATCCCAAAGGAATTCTACTAATCAGCAAAACCAAATTCGTGAGCCCCTTTCTCTTTAGCCATGAAACAAAGAGAACTGATCAGGCATCTGCAAAAAAATGGATGTAGTTTGCTGCGCCAGGGCAAAAAACATATGATTTTTATCAATTCCGTCAATGGTAAAATATCCAGCCTCCCCCGGCATAAGGAAATAAAATACTTTACAGCAGTTAAAATTTGCAGGGATTTGGATATCCCTATTCCGGAAAAATTTAATTAATAGTATTTTTGTCACTGATTATCATCAGCGATGACAACAAAACATACCATCATATGAAAAGGATTACCAATTTCTTATCGCCATTCGAGCATACCTCCCTCATTGTTTTATATGTCCTGATCGTGCTGGCACTATTCATATCGGGCTGGTACGGGCTGGGTTTGCTGTTCGCTGAACCGGGAGCCTTTTATGCATTGTACATCATCCTGTTCCTGTTTGCCGGAGCTTTACTTGGCGCATATTTGTGGGTATTGATAACCCTTCCGAAAGGTCTTGCTGTTGAATTCGACATCATCAAGAACAGGATTGCATCCGGCGAGATTTCCACGGTTAAGGATTTTTCCGATGAATTATCCCGGTTCCTGGTAAAATTCTTCACCTTTTTCAGGTTCGATGTGGTGGTGGCCATCGTTAAAGTTAAAGGTTTTCAAACAAGTGTTTTTCCGGTGGAAAGTTCTTTGCCGGGTATTGACGTTGAAAACTTATCCCTGAAAAGCCAAAAACAGGAAGATGTAATTTATATTGGCAGGGTTAAATATGAAAACCAGACCCTGAACGGTTACCTTGTGCCCATCTGGTTCGGTACCGACTGGCTTGGATATTTCTGTGTACTCACCGATGCAAAGCTCTATGGAATGTTCAAACTTATATTAAAAAACTTCGAAGACCAGTACATCGATGACCAGTTGATGCATGTGCTCCACAGGGACAACATCAGTGAAGTAAGGAAACTCTGTTCCAGCCTTGATGCATTTTCTACAAGGATCAACAAAGCCAATTTTAATTCGGTTACCGCATTTCAGGATGATTTACTCAAGCTACTGCTCCGCGAAACCGGTTGCAGGGCAGGGTATATTAAGTCGGTATTTGTTAATGACAGTTCCCAAATCGGATTGCCCGATCCCGTTCCCAATAAAATTGCGCTGCCAGAGCATAATAAAACAATTCATACTGGTTTGGAGGAGTGGCCACTTGCCAGTGTAAAGTGGATTACAACAGATGAACCGCTGGCTGTAGTGGTGCTTTTGGATGCAAGTTATGAAATAATCTCCCGGGCCGGAAGTATGTTGGAAAGTTGCCTGGTGGTAAAAATCGGACAACAGTTCACCTCGCTTGAACATAACCTGGGTTTGGAACGTTTGAATAGGTTAAAATAAAACGATGATGGGAATTATTTGGCCAATATTATTAATTGTGATCAGCGGTGCGATCATCTGGCGTTCCACAGACGGTTTTGAACTGGCCTCCGATTTTCTGGGCAGGCGGCTCACCAGGGGCGTAAAGGGCGCCACCATCAATGCCATAGCCAGTTCTATGCCTGAGTTTTTAGCCACTATTTTTTTTCTGTTTTACCTGAA
>JABMQA010000896.1 GCA_013203545.1 Bacteroidota bacterium | reverse complement strand
TTGGAAAAATGAAAACCGTAATAATTTAATTCTAAACTTTGGGTTAGCTGCATGACCAAATAGCTATGATGAAGATTGTGAGTTTTTCAGCAGACCCTACTTAAAAGCAAAAAATTCACTTGATTCTGTAATTTTCAAGAAACCTTTGGGTAAAATAAATAGTAAATACTCATTCTCAGATAAAGAACAAAATGGAAAGGTGGATATTTTATTAAATAACAATGGATTTTTAAGCAACATCGAGCTGCTGGATGAGAGCAAAAACTGGCAATGGCAGGGAGCATTGGGCAATATAAGGAACAATTGCAACTTCATGCAACCCGCCTTCTGCAAGTCCAACGATACCGTTTACTGGAGCGACAACATCAGTATCCCCGACACCTTTGAAATACCTTCGGGAGCCACGGTGATTGTAAAACCCAATACACGTATTTATGCCACGGAAGATGCAGAATTCATCGTGTATGGCAAACTAATCGCCCACGGAAGCGAATACCATCCCATCAAATTTACAGGCAACATCATGGGTGCAGGACGTAGCTACTGGGGCGGTATCACAGCCAAAACCAACGGTACGGTTGATCTGGAATACTGCTACATCGAAAATGCAGAGGTGGGTTTGTTTTTGTATTCCACAGCATCCACCACAATACGCTACAACACTTTTAAAAATAACCGTATAGGTTTGTGTGCCTATGCAAACTCGCCGGTTATCAGGGATAATTATTTTACCGACAATGCCAAAGCTGTTGCGGCCCATGCCGGCAGTACACCCTATCTGGCCAGCCCCTTTTCAACCACCATCCACTACAACAATGGCATTATCAATAACGATTCGGCCATTTCCATTTACAATTCCACACCCTATATCGTGGCTGGCTACAACGATATTTACAACGATACCCTGGGCATTTACATGGCTTTTATAGATGAAACACCCGACCGCCGTATCCGCGTTGGAAACAACTATTACGGATCAACTGTATCCAGCGAAGTGTTGACCCATTTCGTCCCATCCGACAAATTTGAAGTGGCCCCGCTGTTGGATAGCGCCCAAACAAACTTTAAAAGCAAATCGGCAGATGGAGCTGCTGATTTGCTTACGCTTGCATTTGAACAGTTATACCAACAGGAATACACAACTGCCGTACAACTGTTCTACCAGTTAATCGACACCTACCCGGACGAAATCGAAGCCTTTTGGGCGCTCACCGGAAGCTACCAATGTCACCGGTTGGGGAATTTATCCTGGCTGTCCTACATTGACGGGATGGAATCGCTGGCGCAGGATACAACATTGAACCAACAGCTTAAAAAATATGCAAGGGATTACATGCTGCTGGCCATGCGTCATAACTTAAACTACAATGATGCCATTGCAGGCTATGAAGCCATTTTAAACAGTCAACCTTCATGGTACGACTCCATCTATGCCATCATCAACATTTCGAACACCCTTCTGGAATCGGGCGGCTTTAAATCACTGATGATGGTTGATGGTATGGATCAAAAATTATTGGAATCAGAAATTTCACATATCAGGCGGACAAAGGAATTGCTGTTCAGCAGACCTGTTGAAAAGGAAGCCGTTAAAAAAACAGGTAATTGCGTGGAGATCGTCAATATCTACCCTAATCCGGCAAGCCAGTCTTTTTCGATTGAATTTACAACTTGTATTGACGGGTTTGCGCAAATTGATATTTATTCAGCCTCTGGAAATTGTGTTTTCAGCAAACAGGTCAATGTCGATCAGGGAATGAATATTTTCTATTTCCAAAACAAAACAACATTGGGCCAAAATAGCATTAAACCGGGAGTGTACATTGTGCGAATCACCAATGATGATCACTCCGATTCGCAAAGAGTTGTTATCAGGTAAAGCTACAAAACACAGATTATCAGCCTGACATCCTCCGGGTTTTATCCAACCCGGCAACAGGCGTATTGCAGTTTAGTTCAAATTGTTAAGAATATCCTTTGCGTGTGATGTCATAATCATAAAAATCACAAAAGTTTGGAAAATTAAATACTTTTGCGCAAAGAAAACCGGGTTGACAGGTTTCTTAGTACCAGTTGTATCTAACAAAAGTATTAATTATTTAAGCTGCAAATTATGTTCGAAATTATAGACGGGAAACTGAATGCGTTTTTTGCTTACATTGGGGTTGAAAAAGGTTGGATAGATTTCTTTACCACCATAACAG
>JABMQA010000895.1 GCA_013203545.1 Bacteroidota bacterium | reverse complement strand
GTTGATGAGGGCATCGTTTCCGGCAATATAAATGCCACCTCCAAGGGATTCCAGATTGTCCAATCCCGATAAACTGGTCAGGGAAGGATTGCCAATGTAAGTGTCCCAGCTTAATATCCCTATTAATAATCCCCCTGAAATTGAGCTTAAATTTTCCAATCCTGTTAAACTTGTCAGGTCCTCGTTGCCATCAATCCGTAGATTACCCTCAATAGAAACTAAATTTTCCATTCCGGTTAAGTTTTCCAAAACATTGTTACCACTGATATTCAGATCACCAAAAACGTGTGATATATTTTCTATTCCAGCCAGGTTGATCAGTAGATTGTTTTCTGAAATTCTCAGTCCACCACCGATGGAGTTTAAATTTCCCATTCCGGATAAACTGATCAATGTATCGTTATCCCATATTTCAAGGTCACCACCAATGGAAATAATACTTTCCAACCCTGACAGACTGGTCAGTGAGGGATTGTCCCAGATCAGAAGGCCCCCTCCTACGGAATCAACATTGTTCAGCCCGGATAAACCGGTCAGGAAAGGATTATAATAAATTATCAGGTCTCCCGGAATGAATGCTATTTTCTCCAAACCAGTTAAACTGTTCAAAGCATTAAAACTAATGTTGAGGATACCTCCTATAGTTTCCAGGTTTTCCAATGCTTGTATATTGGCCAGGGAACCATTACCACCAAATATGCCGCCTCCGATGCAAAGACTCCCTTCAACAGTAGTTAAATTTTCAAGGCCTGTCAGATTCAACAGGTTATAGTTGCCTCCAATATTCAAATCACCTGCTATGGAAGCCAAATTATCGAGGCCTGTTAGGCTGGTCAGCGATGGATTACCACCAATACCCAGGTAATTATTTATCCTTCCGATCGTTAAAGTTCCTTCGATGGCAGTTAGACCTTCCAAGCCTGTTAAACTGGTAAGGGAATCGCTGCCAAATATTTCAAGACTGCCATGAACGGTGGTTATATTATTTAAGCCAGTTAAATTGATCAGGGACTTATTTAGCCCTAAAAAAACGTATTCGCCAATTGATGTTAAGTTTTGAATTCCGGCAATGCTGGTCAATGTTTCGTTATATCCAATAAAAAGGTAACCTCCAACTGTTGTCAGGCCTTCCAGCCCGGTTATGCTGGTCAACGAAGGATTGCCCTGGTTGTTCCAATATCCAATGATCAATTCACCACCCACCGAAGTTAAATTTTCAAGTCCTTCCAGGGTAGTGAGGACAGGATTGCCCATAATCTCCAGTTTCCCCCATATTGATGTTAAAACATTTAAACCGTTCAGGTTAAAGATGTCTTCACCTTTTATGGTTACATCCCCTTCTATTTCGGTACAGTTGGGGTAGTTGATCTGGAAATTGTCGATTTCTGCCTGGGTAGAAAATGTTATTCCTTCGACCAGGCATGGTTGCGAGCAGACTGATATTTGGATAAACAGCAGGGCAAAAATTAAAAGTGTAAAGTTTTTCATGATAAGCTCCTTATTTTGTTGCAATGTAAAACTACAACCACGGGAAGCTGAAAATGAAACAGATCAGTAAACGCCGGGTTCTATCCAGTGAATGATGGGATTTTTTAAGTGTAGGAGTGAAAAAGTTTTGGAAGCTGGGAGAATAAATAATTAATCAAAGGAGATGAGGAGAAGACGTTCGGTTTTTTTTGGATGTCTTATTACCCTTGAGTCTCGGTCATTTCGACTGGTGGTAAGAAAGGGCTATTGAGAACTCCCACTACCTGCTCATTTATTACCCTGGAAAATTATTGGGGTTCATGCCAATCGCCACCTGTTTTGATGAGTTCAATCAATTGCTGCACCGCCATATTTTCATCCACACCGGATTTTACCTGCTTTTTCCCTTTGTAAAGTGCCACTTTCCCACGCCCCATCCCAACATAGCCATAATCGGCGTCGGCCATTTCGCCCGGACCGTTTACAATGCATCCCATCACCGCAATTTTAAGGCCTGTCAGGTGACTGGTTTCGTTCTTAATCGATTTTAATGCGGATTGAATATCGTACAAAGTGCGACCGCAGGAGGGGCAGGCAATGTATTCGGTTTGTGAAATTCTTGCGCCGGAGGCCTGCAAAACCTGGAAAGCGATTTCGGATAGTTGCCCTTTGTTTAGAAGGTTGTCACATTCGATAAAAATACCTTCACCAAATCCATCCAGAAACAGGGGGCCAAAATCAATGGCGGATTCGATGACCAAATCCGGGAGCTTGGTTGTTGCGTACTTCTTATGAAGTATGACCGGGTTATTTATTTTACATGAATTCAATGCCCGGAATAAATGCCTGAAATCTTTAACGGAATAGCTGCCATCCGGCTGATAACATATAACCTTATTTTCTTCAATATCCGGAATTCTTCCAGTAAGATCACTTGGATTAAGATTTGAAAACAAGTCTGATCCCTCGTTGGACTTGATAAATGAAGCTGGGATATCCGGATTTAAAGCTTGATTTTTTCCATCCCAACCAATTACAATCGGTGAAGGATATTCTGAAAGAAATGAATTTGGTGAAGATTCGCGTGGATTATATTCAAAGGGTGAGTAGAAAAAATCCTGGAAGATATTACTTGTTTTTTCTTCGTCTGACGCTTTAAAATAGCTGGCAATTTTTTGTGCAACAGGAATTTCGTTAACGGGATCTTCGGTTAATGAAACTCGTATGGTGTCGCCAATGCCATCTGCCAGCAGGGTGCCGATCCCCACAGCAGATTTTATCCGGCCCTGCATGCCATCACCGGCTTCGGTAACGCCAAGATGTATCGGATAATCCATCCCCTCATCTATCATTTTTTTTACAAGCAGCCGTGTGGCATAAACCATGATCCTGACATTACTGGCCTTCATTGAAAGAACAATGTTGTGAAAGTCCATTTCCCTGCAAATTCTTACAAACTCCATCGCTGATTCAACCATTCCCATAGGTGTGTCCCCAAACCTGTCAACAATCCTTTCGGATAGTGATCCATGGTTGGAGCCGATGCGAACGGCCGTATTGTTTCTTTTAC
>JABMQA010000894.1 GCA_013203545.1 Bacteroidota bacterium | reverse complement strand
TGCGGATTGGCCACCATCACATCACGTATCATGGCATTGGGCAGTACCTCCTCCTTTTCGATACTGGTTTCCACAACTGTTTCCGACAGGTTGGGAGATTCAGCCATTAGCTCGGTATATACCTCAACAGCTTCAGGCGGTGTGCTGGTTTCCACCTCTGAATTCAATGTTTCAGTATCACCGCCGTCTATCATTGCCACCAAGATCGATTCAATTGTTTCAATTTCCGATTGTATCCAGGGACGAAATCCGTGAGGTACGAGGGGATGGCGTCCCTTACCGTTACTCCTCCAAAGGAGTGCCTATCGGCACACCACAACCTTACACTTCCCCTTCACCTGCCCGTTACTGAAAATAGTGGCCACATACATCCCCACCGGCCATGCACTCACTTCCAGCCGTGCAGCCCCCTGGTGAGGCCAAACCGTTTCGCTGTAAATTTGCTTGCCATACACATCATAAACCTTTAGCTCCATGTTGTTGAATGATTCCGTATTCTCAAACTCCAGCAATACTTCTCCAGTATTTGACGGATTTGGACTGGCTGTAATCCCAATACTTTGCATTCTTTGCCGGTACTCCTCCAATGTGGGTATCTCCCCAATACTAGTTATAACATTGCACCCGGCCAAATCAATTACCCCTGATTGGATGGCATGCGGGCAAAGGCTGTCGTAAGTGTAATTGCCCGGGTAGATGGTATCCTGCTCCAGGTTTTCGTTGACTTTGTACAGCATGATATCGTAGTTTGTGTTGGGCGTTTTATGGCTACAGGCAATGGTGTATTTACCATCGAATGTCTTTACAAGATATGTACCTCCTCCGGTGGCGTTTTCCCGGATAGCGTAATTGTAAACGTTCCCTGCTGTATCGATAACCATTTCGCCAAAAGGGGCTCCCTGATATTCCTCACCGATCACAGCGGCGCAAAGAAAATTTGTTTGGTCAATTCTTTCAATATCGAAAATAAAGTTTTGGTGCAACCCAGGGGCAATATCTGAACCATCAATAATTTTATGCCCGGTTTCAATACCATCCCTGTTATAAAACATCAAAAAACTATTTGATGTAACTTCACCATTTTCAATATATCGGTTGGAACCTACGCCCATTAATATTGAGTCGTTTAATTGAATTGTCCCATAAGCTTTACCCAACAATGAATCACTGATTCCAAACTCTACCACCCACTTTTCCTCAAAATCCATATCAATCCCAATGAACATAGGGCGCTGCCATACATGGTTGGGATTACCGTTTGGATATGGTGAATAAACATTGCCACTGATGATGTATAAGTTACCAAATTTATTGATCGTATGTCCGTTTGGATCAGCGAAGTAAGGATGGTTTTCATGTAAAGCATATCCTTTGTGCCAGATAAAATCCCCCTCCGAAGATACCCGAAACAATAAAATTCTATTATTAGTTGTAAAATCATCCTCCGGCATATAGGCCAGGCCAAGCAAATCACCGTTTTCAAGGATTAAAGCGTCTTTAAAAGATCCATAATTATATCCCTCGATGGCCAATAGCCTGCACCATTGATTCTCACCGCAGGCATTCAATTTCAAAATAAACGGGAACTCATGTTCCAGGGTTTGGTGCAACCATCCGAAAATGTAGATATTACCCAATGAATCATGAAGTGTTTTTCTAATTAATATATTTACAGGTGGTACGCTAATTTGCTTATCCCAAAGTACTTCACCGTTAATATCGGTTTTTACAAGCCAGCCATGCATATCATCTGTGCCATTACTGCTAATGTTACCGGAAATCAAATACCCGTAATCATAGTGTTCAGTTAAATTATCAGCCCAGTCCCACCTGATTGGGTAGCCAATGATGTTTTGCCATTTTTGTGCAGGTGTGATAGTGATTACAAATAAGGTTCCCAACAATAATATCAATTTTTTCATATCCTGTTGTTTAGGTTAAAAGCTTCCCGGCTATTTTACCGGGAGGCTTTTATTAGTAGTTTAATTCACTAAGGTAAATTTTACAGTCTCTTTCACAGTTCCATCTATCACGAGGCTGATCATATAGATGCCCGTTGTCCATGTGCGGGTCATTACAGTCACCTGATCCTGAATGCCTGCAAAAGGAATGCTTTGCATGGTTTGTCCCGTCACATCCCTGATTTCTATGGTCCCGGCAGTTTCCTTGTCGAACCGGTAGCCCAAAATTACGAAATCCTTGGAAGGATTGGGGTAAACTTCTAAAAATTTCGGCGCAGGAGTATTGAGA
>JABMQA010000893.1 GCA_013203545.1 Bacteroidota bacterium | reverse complement strand
TTATTTGCCTTGATGGTATCGTAAAGCTTTTCGATCACCCAGAAGGGATCCATCAAACCTTTGGGGTCACCCTGGGTTGCCTGTAATATTATATAATCCCAGTTGCAGGCATTAATTTCATCAATTGTTTCCTGGTCGTTCAGATGCGTTTCCAAAATCATATTTGGGACAGCTATATCTCCTATAATTACAGGTTTTCCTGCAGTTTCACAGATGTGCTGTAACATCTCTGTAGTATTGTTCCAGGCCAGCATGCAGTTGCCTATTACAAGTATTTTTGTTGAATCCTGTATTTGTGCGGTTAGCAGTACGTAGCTAAACGAAAGAAATGCAGTTAAAAAAAACTTCTTCATATGCCTGGTTTTGTGATCCGGCCAAAGATAAAAAAACTATTGAAATATTTGGCACATATTGACATTTGTTGAGGTACGCTGAATAAATGCAAATGATCCCGATGTAAATTTCATTTTAACATTTATTAGGAAATCTGGTTTTTTTTCATACTTTTACCTCCCATTACAACAGCAAAATCGGATTACTCCAAAATTTATTAATTATTTAAAAACCTAATTATGAAAAAAGTTACGCTAAACATTCTCATTACCATTGCATTACTGTTTTTTGTGATGCAAGTTCAATCGCAAACCTACAGGTACAATGATACCTGGGGGGATGCCGGACTGACCAGGACGGATCAGTCATCAAGTGGCATGTCGTTAAATTTTTCGATTGAAGAATTTTCACTTGTCGAACATGAAATTGATGGCGAGGTAATGCAGGACATTCTATTGTCCGATGTCATTTTGCCCAATAATGAGGGGGCACCTAACCTGCCCGGATTCAGTAGAATGGTTGCCGTTCCGCAAGGTGCAACGGTTGTGGTTAAAATTAACGATTACAGGATCGAGACCGTCTCAGGGGTAGAAATTGCCCCTGCACCCCGTATTCCTTTTGAAAATGAGGATGGCCCCTTACAATTTATCAAAGACCGGAAGATTTATTCTACCAATGCCTATTATCCGGTAGAACCGGTTGTTAATTCACCGGTTTCCTCCATTCGGGGAGTGGATTTTATCACCATCGGCATTACACCTTTTCAATACAATCCGGTTTCCGGGGAACTAATGATTTATCGGGATATCCGGGTGGAAGTCTCATTTGAAGGAGGCAACGGTATGTTTGGTGACAATCGGCTTCGCAGCCGTTGGTTCGATCCCATTCTGGAAGATGTGCTTCTGAATTATGGATCGTTGCCTCAAATTGATTACATTGCCCGCAACAAAGCCCAATTTCAAACCGATGTAACAGGGTTTGAATACATAATAGTTGTTCCCAATGATCCGATCTGGATGCCTTATGCCGAGCAGATCAAGCAATTCAGATCCGCCCAGGGAATCTCCACTGGAATTGTTGCATTGAATGACATCGGTGGAAGTACAACAACCATCCTTGAAAACTATTTTAACAATGCCTATAATACGTGGGATGTACCGCCGGTGGCTGTGCTGCTCATGGCAGACTACGGTACCAATGCTACCAATAGCATCATTTCACCAATTTGGAACAGTTACTGCGCATCGGATAATATTTTTGCTGATGTAAATAACAACGATATGCCGGATATCATCTTTGCCAGAATGACGGCTCAGAACGCCACACACCTGCAAACCATGGTATCCAAAATGATAGATTATGAAACCAATCCGCCAACAGATCCCAACTTTTACAACAAGCCAATTACTGCATTGGGATGGCAAACCGAGCGTTGGTTCCAGATCTGCTCTGAAGTCGTTGGCGGTTACTGGCGTGAGGTTCAAGGGAGAAATCCGGTGCGCATCAATGCGATTTACAGCGGAACGCCAGGTACAGTATGGTCCACAGCTACCAATACGAGTACAGTGGTGAATTACTTCGGGCCATCCGGACTTGGATATATACCTGCAACACCGGCAGAACTCGGAGGCTGGTCGGGTGGAACTGCAAACCAGGTTGTGAATGCTATTAACGACGGTGCTTATGCGTTACAACACCGCGACCACGGATACGAACAGGGATGGGGTGAACCTTCTTTTACAAGTACCAATATCAACAGTCTGACAAATACAGCTGACAATGAATTCGTTTTTGTGTTTTCCATTAACTGCCTTACCGGGAAATATAACATGTCTGGTGAATGCTTCACCGAAAAATTTCACAGACATACATATAATGGTTTAAATGCCGGTGCCCTTGGATTGATTGCAGCTTCCGAAGTATCCTATTCATTTGTGAATGATGTGTATGTGTGGGGTATGATGGACAATATGGAGCCCGATTTTATGCCGGCATACGGCAGTGCGGTTGAGGAGCGGGGATTTTTACCTGCGTTTGGAAATGCAGCCGGTAAATATTTCCTTCAACAAAGTTCATGGCCTTACAATACAAGCAACAAAGAGGTAACATACAACCTGTTCCATCACCATGGAGGTGCTTTTATGCAACTCTTTACGGAAGTACCTCAAAATCTTACCGTATCACATGATCCGGTTCTTTACAGTGGTGAAACCTCCCTTCCAGTAAATGCCAATATAGGTTCATTCATTGCACTGACGGTTGATGGTGAGATTATTGGAACAGCACAGGGCACAGGTTCTGCCGTATCGATTCAAATTGATCCTCAGGTACCACCGGCTGAAATTCTTGTGACCGTTACAAAACAAAATTATTTCAGGTATGCAGGTACAGTGGAGGTGATTCCTCCGTCAGGACCTTATGTGGTTTTTGATTCCTATGAGATCAATGATTATGTTGATAACAATGGCAATGGCCAGATGGATTACGGTGAAACAATTTGGCTGACAATGACATTGAAGAATGTAGGTGTTGAAATGGCCAATAATGTTTCAGCGACTCTAAGTACTACCGATCAGTATGTTACCCTTTCGGGAAATACTGCAACATTTGGCAATATACCGGCTGAGAGTTCCGTAACAGTTACCGATGCCTATGTAATTGATGTTGCCAATAATATTCCCAACGGACACAGTGTGAGCTTCCAGCTGGATGCCTCAGATGCTGTGGATGCTACATGGACCAGTTATTTTGCCATTACCGGCTATGCCCCGGCCATCGAAATTGAAGGCTATGTTGTTAATGACGCCGCAGGAAATAACAACGGCATTCTTGATCCGGGTGAAACTGCACCGGTTGAGGTTTTCCTGCAAAATAATGGCGGAGCAACAGCTTTTAACGTATTTGGTGAGTTGAGTTCAACGGATCCTTATGTCAGTGTATTAACAGGTGATCCGCAAACCTACGGTAATTTGGAAGGATCCCTGTCTCAAAGCGCTACCTTTACCCTTTCTGCTTCTGCATCCACACCCTATGGATATCTTGCCGAGGTGCTGATGGACATAACTGCTGATTTCGGTATTGCGCAACAAGGTACACTTGAATTTAGCTTTGCCGATTATTGCGAAGCCACCACCAGCACTGAGGATGAATGGATCGCCAATGTGTTATTTGGGGATATCAATAACAGCAGTGGCTGGCAAAATGCAGTAGCCAATTATACACATCTTTCAACTGAACTTGAGCCGGGAGTTCCGGAGGCAATGACCGTTACCAACGGGAATGCCTGGGCCAGCGATATGGTTACGGTCTGGATTGACTGGAATATGAACATGGTTTTTGATCAGGGTACCAACGAAGAATATATACTGACAAACGTTGGCGGGTCAGGTCTTACTTTTACCGGCAATATCACCCCGCCGGCAAATCAACTGGCAAGGCAATACAGGATGCGTATCCGGATGACCTATTCGAGTGCGCCCCAACCATGCGGTGCATCCACCTATGGTGAGGTTGAAGATTATACCGTGATTGTTGGCAGTGCCTTACCTCCTCCTCAAAATCTTCAGGCAACACTTACAGATGATGATGTTTTACTTCAATGGGATATGCCCGCAAATGATGCTTTACAGGGATTTAATATATACCGGAATGGTACGAAGATAGCCGGACCCATCCCATTTACGCAATACCTGGATCAAAACCTTACTTCAGGAATCTACAGTTATACAGTGTGCGCGGTTTATCCGGAAGGCATTTCCGATCCTGCCGGCCCTGTCATCATTCAAATTGGCGGTCCGGAAATAACATTGTCACCCGAATCTTTTGACGTAACCCTTGAGTCAGGAAATACCACAACCCGCGATCTGGAGATTACCAATAACGGTAATCTCGATCTAAACTGGGATATTTCCATTTCTTACCAGAATGACAATGGTGAAAATATTATCAAAAATATTAAGCAATCCATCGTACGACCTGATCCAGCAATGGCCGAAAAGGGACCAGGAGCAAGCCAAGGTACAATAAATTATACTGATGATCCTTATGATCTTCAATTTGAGTTTGCCTGTGGTGATGCTTCCGGAGAAGCCGGTGCCGAAACAGACGGCAACTTTATCTATACCACCAAATGGAATGGCACAGGACAGTTTTTCAAATATCAGTTGGATGGAACTTTCCTGGGCGAATTTACCATAACTGGTGCCGCCGCTGTCCGAGACCTGGCATACGATGGGACATATATGTACGGCGCTGCAGCCAATACATCCCTGTTCCAGATGGACTTCGATAATCAATTACTGGTTAGTACAATGTCGGCAGCAGTTGCCACCCGTGCCATTGCCTACGATGAGGGTGAAGATGGCTTCTGGGCAAACAACTGGTCTACGAACCCGACTTTATACGACCGTTCAGGTGCGACACTCAACTCATTTGCCATCAATGGTGACGAAAGTTTCTATGG
>JABMQA010000892.1 GCA_013203545.1 Bacteroidota bacterium | reverse complement strand
TTAACAAACGAACTGGTACCCATTACTGATGTCTTCACATCACCATTGACTGATATCTTCCTGATGTATAATATCCAGTCCAATCAGGTTTACTGGCCTGATGGTGGTATCTTCACCATAACAGATCTAACACCGGGCTACGCCTACTACCTGTGGATGAACAATGATGCAACAGCAACATTCCCACCGGCAGCATGCGCACCGTTAGACAATGTAGTTCAACCTGAGCTTGTAGCTAATGATGGCCCATGGCCGTTAGTAAGAACTGCTGATGTACATTTGATCGCACTTGATCAATCTGCACTTGCAGGACTAGAAAATGTTGACTTCATCGGTGCATTTGCACCTGATGGAACCTGCATTGGTTATGCTTCAACCGCAAGGGCTGATGGAAATGTACTGCTGACAGTTTATGGTGATGATATATCAACAACTGCCAGGGATGGTGCATTAGAAAATGAACTGATTCAACTGGTTGCTTACAACGAATTCGGCCAGACAGAAGAGGTGCTCTATGTTACCTACGACAGCTCAATGCCACAAAGTGATGGCCTCTTCACCACAAATGGTATTTCGAAAATCGTAAGCTTAACAACCTCTACGACTGGCATAAATAATGATGGCATTTCCGGCTTGATTAACATTTATCCGAATCCGGCCAGAGATGAGGTCACTATTGTTTATCCATTTGGAAAATCAGTTTCAAACGAGGTAACAGTAGAACTCATCAACGCTGAAGGATTGTTAGTCAGGAAGGAAATACTGACCGGTAATCATACACAAATTGACGTTAGTAACCTGCGACCCGGCGTATATGTGCTGAGGTTTGAAAGTGAGGGATTATTCAACGTTAAACGTCTCGTAATCCAATAGGATTAGAGTCATACTAAATTAAACGCCCCCGCAATTGTTTTTGCGGGGGTGTTTTTTTTATACATGTTATATAAAACGATTAAAAAGTAATCAGGTGCTGTTCACTCTTGATAAAATCGGTAATGAGCAAATTATCGTTTTCATAATTCAAAAGTGTTAATTAATCTATTTTCATCATAAATGTAATTGAATGATTCAGATTGAATAAATCTTTAAAAAATCAGTACCACAAAGCGTGTTGATTTTAGGAATTTCTCATCTTTGTATTGGATCAATATAAAATCAGCAAATGGAAACAAAAAATATGCATCTTCCCGTTCGTTTATCATCGTTCGGCAAAGCCATTCTTCTTTTTGTATGTATGTCAATTGGGTTTCATTCCTGCCAAAACATACCGGCATATCAAAACCCTGATCTCACAACAGAAAAAAGAGTTGAAGACCTGGTTTCCAGGCTGACCCTTGAGGAGAAAATCCCTCAACTCAGATATGATGCCCCTGCTGTAGAACGGTTAGGGATACCTGCATACAACTGGTGGAATGAGTGCCTGCATGGTGTGGCCAGGTCGGGAAGGGCAACGGTTTTTCCACAGGCAATCGGCCTGGCGGCCATCTGGGATGAAAATCTGATCCATGAGGTATCTACCGCAATTTCGGATGAAGCACGCGCAAAATACCACGATTTCATGCGCCGCGAAAAGCATGGTATTTATCAGGGTCTGACCTTCTGGACGCCCAACATTAATATTTTTCGTGATCCGCGCTGGGGCCGCGGTATGGAGACGTATGGAGAAGATCCGTTTCTTACCGGCCGGATTGGAATTCAATTTATCAAAGGATTGCAGGGTAATGATCCGAAATACCTTAAAACCGTGGCTACTGTAAAACATTTTGCAGTACACAGTGGTCCAGAACCCGATCGCCACAAGTTTGATGCACATGTAAGCGACCGTGATCTGTTTGAAACCTACCTCCCCCACTTCAGGGCATGCATTATTGATGGAAAGGCACAGTCGCTGATGTGTGCATATAACCTTTACATGGGTGATCCCTGCTGTGGAAATACATTTTTACTGGAAGATGTGCTGCGTAAAAACTGGGGATTTACCGGATACGTGGTTTCCGATTGCTGGGCACTTACGGATTTTTACAATTTCCAACCCACGGCAAAAAACTCAGCAGAAGCCGGAGCCATCGCATTAAAAGCCGGCACAGATCTGAATTGCGGAGTTGTTTATCGTGACCTCCAGCATGCCGTTGATTCAGGTTTCGTTGATGAAGAAAAAATTAATCGTTCATTAAAAAGACTCCTCAAAGCACGTTTTCAACTGGGTATGTTCGATCCTCCCGAACTGGTTCCCTATAGCCAGATTCCAATCGAAGTGAACGATAGTAAAAAACACAGGGAACTTGCACTCCAAACAGCCAGGGAATCGATTGTACTGCTCAAAAATGAGGGGCATGTTCTTCCTATTAAAAAGAATTTGAAATCCATTGCTGTAATAGGACCCAATGCAAATGATGTTGAAGTATTGCTTGGAAACTACAATGGCACTCCCACTGAACCAGTAACACCTCTTCAGGGTATTGCTGAAAAAGTCCTCACCGAAACCAGGGTCATTTATGCACAAGGCTGTGATTGGGCCGGGGGTATGCCAAAATTGCTGCCGGTTTCCGGAGATTATCTAAGCTATGAGGCCGATGGTAAAACTAATCCCGGGTTAATGGGCGAATACTACGACAATTATGATATGAACGGTATACCGGTTCAACAAAAACCAGCCCCAGTCATCGATTTCAATTTTTGGGACAAAGCCCCTTTGGCAGGATTGGATGATGACAACTATTCAGTAAAATGGACAGGTTACCTGCTTGCCCCTGAAACGGGATCTTATTTAATTGGAGCCTATGGAAATGGTTATAGTATTTTCCTTCAAGATTCATTGCTTGTAAGCTACGGAAACAGGCACGAGTCGCACCTCAGTTATGTTGCCGTGCAATTGATAAAAGGAGAACGATACCCAATCCGGGTGGATGCAATAAATAAAATGGGAGACTGCGAAGTTGAATTAAGGTGGTTGATGCCTGGAATAAATCTTGAAGAGGAAGCCATTATTGCTGCCAAACAGGCCGATCTGGTAGTACTGTGCCTGGGGTTATCACCAAGGCTGGAAGGTGAAGAAATGAAGGTTCCTGTAAAGGGCTTTTCAGGTGGGGACCGCCTGACACTTGACCTGCCGGAGGTTCAGCAGGATTTGATGAAAAAAATCTTCAGTGTTAATAAAAACATTGTTTTAATACTTCTCAATGGAAGCGCATTATCCATTAATTGGGCTGATGAAAATATTCCGGCCATTGTCGAAGCATGGTATCCGGGGCAGGCAGGTGGCACAGCCATTGCCGATGTTTTATTCGGTGATTATAATCCTGCAGGTAGGTTACCGGTAACGTTTTACAAATCGGTTGATGATATCCCTCCATTTGATGATTATGATATGGAAGGCAGAACGTACAGGTATTTCAAGGGTGAACCGTTATATCCTTTTGGACATGGTTTGAGTTTTACTACTTTCGAATACAGTCAACTTGAAATACCTGATAAGGTTGAGAGCGGAAACGAAATACCCGTTGCAGTTACAGTTAGAAATAGTGGAAATATTGCCGGGGAGGAAGTGATTCAAATTTATGTAAGCGACCTACATGCCTCTGTTACTGTCCCTATTCGTTCATTGGCAGGATTCGAAAGGATTTTTCTTGAACCAGGAAAAGAAAAAACAATCAATTTCATCATTGATCC
>JABMQA010000891.1 GCA_013203545.1 Bacteroidota bacterium | reverse complement strand
TGCAACTCCTATTCCTTTTGCCGAGGGAGCTACTTCAATGACCGTTGCAATTTGGTCTCCAACAGCAGGAACCCCAATGCGTCTTAAGGTTGAAGCAGCCAGCGACCCTACCATCAGCGTAGAAACAGAAACACTATCCACAGTAGCCGATGCCTGGGAAGTTATTACTTTTGATTTTAGCAATGAAGCCCCAGGAACTGAGCCCTTAAGTTTTGACAAATCCTACAATAAAGCTTCCATCTTTTTCAATTTCGGCACCACCGGTGCAGTTGCAGGTGAGCAAACCTATTACTGGGATGATATGGAGTTTAGTGGTGGTGGAGTAGAACCAAAACCTTACCTGGCTTTAGATGTACAGGACAATTTTGAAAACGACGGCTATGCTACCATTACTGATTGGAAATTCCAGGACCCGGATTTGGTTGACCTGACCATTGTTGCAGACCCGGCAAATGCTACCAACCATGTTGCAAATTATACCCGTTCAGGATCATTTGAATACACAAATGCACAATTTATACTCGATCATCGCATGGACCTCACCGAAAGGAACAAGTTTGAAATCAATGTGTATTTCCCTTCAACAAATGCTTACGACGACATGCTTACACCAACTGCAGCCCTGAAATTACAAAACAGCCTCTTAGGTGGTGAAGCATGGACCACGCAGACCGAGGTTAAACTTACCGTAGAACAATATGATACATGGGTAACCCTTGAATTTGATTTCACCGAAGCTGCCGCCCGCGATGATTACGATCAGATGGTTGTGCAATTGGGTGGTGAAGGCCATTTTGTGCCGGCACAGTTCTATTTCGACGATATTGTACTGACTGGAGCATCCGGTAATGGTAATTTGACTTTTAATCCTGTCAATGGTACTGCTGATATTGAATTAAGCATTAGCCCAACACTTAGTTTTAGTGTTCCGGTTGTTAAGGCCGATGGAAGTGAAGTTTTGGATGGTGATATAGCTGATATTGTTACTTTTAAAGAAAGCGATGCAAGTGGTGCTGATGTTTCTTTTGCCGGCACCATCAATGCTGCGAAAACAGTTATCACCATCGATCCTGTTTCTGATTTGGCAGACGGACAGGCTTATTATCTTGCACTGAATGATGCGGTGATCAGGTACCAGAACGCCGACCTGATTCCAGGGCAAAGCGCTACATTTACTACCGGTGGCGGTGTAGGACCAAAACCTTATCTGGCAGCCGATGTACAAGACAATTTTGAAGATGACGGTTATGCTACAATAACAGATTGGAAATTCCAGGATTCTCCGGATCTGGTAGACCTGACCATCGGTGTTGATCCAACCAGTGCCTCAAATCATGTTGCCGATTACAACCGTTCCGGTGCTTTTGAATGGACAAACGCCCAATTCATCCTTGATCATCGCATGGATCTGACCGTAAGAAATAAATTTGAAATTAAGGTTTATTTCCCCTCAACAAATGCTTACGATGACCAACTGACACCAACAGCTGCATTGAAATTACAAAACAGCCTGCTGGGTGGTGAAGCATGGACTACACAAACAGAAGTTAAACTTACAGTTGAAGCATATGACAGCTGGGTAACACTTGAATTTGATTTCAGCGAAGTTGCCGAGAGGGATGATTACGACCAGGTGGTTGTCCAGCTTGGTGGTGAAGGACATTTTGTGCCCGGTATGTTCTATTTTGATGATATCTACCTGGTTGATCCATCATCCATTTCGGAAAACCGGCCTGTAGAATTTGCTATATTCCCCAATCCCGTTGCCGACGAATTTGTAATTGCCGGAATTGAAAATATCACCAGTGTTAAGGTTTACAACATGCAGGGACAGGTGGTGATTTTAGTAACCGGCGATGTCTCAACCGTTAATGTTTCTCAACTGGCAGGTGGTGTTTACCAGGTGGTTGCAGAAACTAAAAGTAAAATTGTATATACAGCGAAAATGCTGAAAAAATAGTTTTTGAGTGAAGTTAGGTTTTATCAAGAGGGGCTGTCTTAAACGTTTGTAATAGAATTAGGACTCTGGTTTCCGGTAAGTTAATTGTTTCATAGCGTGCCAAATAGATCCTGAGTGCCTTCGGGGCAAAGGGAACCACAGAGGAAATAAAGACAGCCCCATTCTTGATTTAATTCGCTTTCGAATGTTCAATGCATCACAAATAGTAGTCCCAATAACAATATATTATTTATGAGGTAATAGTGCTAAGGAGTTCCAGCAGGTACTATGCGCATTTTCCTTTGTTGAGAAATGTGTAAGTGATTAAATTTGGTAATAAAAACGCTTAAAATCAATACTTAAAACATTTTATGATGTATTATTGATGTAGTACGGTTTTTTATTTGATGAAATTTTGCTGATGTAATATATTTTGATAAGGTATTAATTGATAGTAGTTTCGTCATCCTGATTTTAATCGTTATGGGATCTTAGATATTGACCAATCAAAATGAAAAATTAATACAACAATAACTATGAAAAGATTTACAATCATCTTACTGGCATTAATTTCTTTTTCTGTATTGAATGCCCAATACATTTATAATGATTTTGATACCAATCAAAACGAAACCTTTCAGGGATGGCCAAATATTCCTGTTGTATCTTCCAATCCCGATCCATCGGGTATAAACACAAGTGCAGGCGTTGCAGAATGGGACCGGTCCGGAGAACAATGGGCCCATGTATTTTGCATACTGGATGGGAAGATTGATTTTACCACCGGAACTACCTTCCATATCAAAGTATATTCTCCCATTGCCTGTGAGGTATTGTTTAAACTCGAGGATAAAGCCAACGGATCAATATCTACTGAAATAAGTTCAAACGTACCTGTCGCCAATCAATGGTTTGAACTGGAATATAATTTTACAAGCGGACAATCAGGCTTGTATGACAAAATTGTTATTTTCTTCGACTTCGCCACCACTACACCCAATATCTACTATTTTGATGATGTTGAAGGACCTGAATATGCAGGAGGCGTAGAACCCAAGCCATATCTCGCCCTCGATGTTCAGGATAATTTTGAAAACAATGGTTGGGGCACCATTGAAGAATGGTCTTTTCAGGATCCTGATCTGTTACCACTCGCAGTTGTTGTCGATCCGGTTAATGCCTCCAATCATGTGGCTGATTACAACAGGTCGGGGAGCTTTGAGTGGACCAACGCCCAGTTTATACTGGATCATCGCATGGATCTTACCATCAGAAACTCTTTTGACCTGAAGGTCTATTTTCCTTCTTCGAATGATTATACCGGATTACTCACACCCACGGCAGCCATTAAATTGCAAAACAGCCTGCTGGGACCCAATGCCTGGATGACACAAACGGAAGTGCTGGTAACTGTTACAGCGTTTGATCAGTGGGTAACCCTGAACTTTAATTTTAGTGCAGTTGCTGATAGCATGAATTATGATCAGGTGGTTGTTCAACTTGGAAGCGAAGGACATCTTGTTCCTGCACAATTCTATTTTGATGACATCATGCTGAACGGATCATCCGGTAACGGCAGTTTGACATTTAATCCAATCAATGGTGCCACAGATGTTGATATATCAGTTAGCCCTACCCTGAGTTTTACGGTTGCTGTTGTTAATGCTGATGGAAGCGAAATTACGAATAGCGACATTGCAGACATTGTTACTTTTAAGGAAACCGATGCCGGTGGGCCGGATGTTCCATTCAATGGGATGATCAATGCAGAAAAAACTTTAATAACCATCGACCCTGTATCGGATCTGGAAAATGGACAGGCCTATTATCTTGCACTAAATGATGCAGTGATCAGATACCAGAATGCCGATCTGATTCCTGGTCAAAACGTCACATTCACAACAGTTATGGCACCCAAACCATATCTTGCACTGGATGTCCAGGATA
>JABMQA010000890.1 GCA_013203545.1 Bacteroidota bacterium | reverse complement strand
TGACTGAGATAAAAATTGTAGGGTTGTTGAAAACCCTGGGTAAGAATGATTCCGTTGCCTTCGAATGTTTCGATAACGGGTTCGCCCAGTGTCCAGCTTAACGATATGTTTTCGCCCTCGTAAAAACCCCCCGCGGAGGCGATGACCTGTTGGGCATTTGATGTGATAGAAAATGCAAAACATGCAATTGCGATAAAGGAACAAACTAAATTTTTCATGATGATGTAGTTTAATGTTTTTCAGTCGCTAAATATCGTAACTTTTTACGAATTATGTGCTAAATTATCAAATATATCTAAGTGGCTAAATTATCAATTCAGAATTTACATAAGAAACATCTTCAGTTTTTCCATGAGGTCTCTTTTCTGGATGGGTTTTGAAATATAGCCATTGCAACCGGCTTCGAGTGCTTTTTGCTGATCACCGGCCAAAGCATAGGCGGTTTGTGCCAGTATTATAACTTTGGCGTTAAACTTCCTGATCCTCCGGGAAGCTTCGTAACCATCAACAACAGGCATTTTAATATCCATTAACACCAAATCTACATCCGGGTTCTTCCGTAGAATTTCAACGGCCTCCAACCCGTTTTCCACATGAATGATCTCAGCTTGTGCGTTCTTTAACATTTTCTGAAGCAGAAAAAAGTTGCTGTATTCATCTTCGGCAATCAGGATTTTTGTCCCGGGGAATATGTAATCAAAATTTATTTTTTCTTTTTGAATGCTTTTTCTAACCTGCTCCTTCTCTTCAAATATATTATCAATAGTAAAGTAAAATACGGTTCCTTCACCAACTTTTGATTCCAGCCAGATTTTCCCTGATAGTACTTCGAGTATTTTTACACAGGGATACAATCCGAGTCCCGTGCCACCATACTTTCTGGTAAATCGTTCATCGATCTGTCTGAACCTTTCGAAGATCAAATGGTGTTTATCTTCTGGGATCCCGATCCCGGAATCCCTGACAAAAAACATCAGGTCGCCATCCTTACGGAACAGGTACCCGAACTCGATAAAACCTTCGAAAGTAAATTTAACAGCATTTTTAAGCAGGTTTAAAAACACATGTTTAACCTTCTCCTGATCGGTATTTACCTTAATTCTTTCAAAACCCTCTTCCAGGTGAAGCTTTAATTCGAGATGCTCCTTTCCTGCCAGCTTCATTTCTTCCCGCGTAAGTCTTCTGATTTCATGGAGAAACTCCTTTAAATCGAAGTTTTCCTTTGATACATCGGCGCCTCCTGACTCGAGTTGAGAAATATGAAAGATGTCGTCGATAATGTTAAGTAATTGCAAGCCATTTTGATGAATGGAATTCGTGTAATAATTAAGTTCATCCTTATCAAGCTCCATGTTGAAGAGGTCGGAGAAGCCAATAATTGCATTTAGCGGGGTTCGGATTTCATGCGACATGGTACGCAGAAAAGCTGATTTAAGCCTGTCGGACTGCTTAGCACGATTTATAGCTTTGATCAGTTCGACATTTTGTTCGGCAATTTCTTTGTTTTTTTCCTCAAGGGAATTCTGAAATTCCTTGAGGCGGGTAATTTCACTAACGATTGCAATAACGCCAATTATTTTACCTCGTCCGTCATAATTGGGACTGAAAACCTCGCGTGTCCAGCCCTGTTTATTTTTTTCAGGTAAAGTATACCGAACACTCTCCCTAACTATGGTTTCACCTTCCAGGGCCCGGTGAAGGATTTTATCCATGCCCTCCTTTTTGTAATGCGAGAAAATTTCAAATGCATTTTTTCCAATAACTTCGTTAGCCCGGTAACCTGAAATTTCCTCCATCACAGGATTCCATAATAGATAATTAAAATGCCTGTCGTAAACAATGATACCTGTGAAAGCATTATTGATAATTCTTTTGTTGAATTCCAGGGTATTTTTCAGGTGCAATTCAATTTTTTTTCTTTCGGTGATGTCCATGAAAATCCCAATCGAACTCTGGTATTTACCTTTTTCATCGAGCCTGGGCGTAACTGTCGCCAGAATATTTCTTTTTTCGCCATCCGGCCGGATGATTTCCAATTCATAGGTCGATCTTTTCCCTTCAATTCTGTTCTGGGTTTCCACTTCCAGTTTTCTAAACTCTTCAACTGATGTGAAATCTTTGAGTGATTTGTTCTGTAATCCTCCTGGAGGCACTCCAAAAATTTGTTCGGCTGCCGGATTGGCAAATATGAAAGAATTACTTTGATCGGTTACACCAATACCTTCGCCCTGGTTTTCTACCAGTACCCTGAATTTCTCTTCACTCTCTTTTAAAGCATTTTCGGTTCCGATACGCTCAGATATGTCCTCCGCTAAAACTACACCTCCGTATATTTCTCCCTTTTCATTCTTAATTCCTTCGAAAAGTACCCTTACAGGAGTGTTTTTATTGGTGAGTATCGAATAGTAAACACCTTCAAAATAACCACTCCCTTTGCTCAGTGAGTCTTTTACTGCGTTGGTCAAATCAGTATCCTTTATCCTGCTAAGAATATCAAACCCCATAAGGTTTTCTTTGGTATTACCAAGCATGCGGGCAAATTTCAAAT
>JABMQA010000889.1 GCA_013203545.1 Bacteroidota bacterium | reverse complement strand
ATAACTGTAAATGCTTGTAAAGCTGCTGTATAAAAAGTATGCCATTTTTGGTAGTGGGAATGGTATGACCAAGCCTAACCAATATCGTAGAAACCTGTATCATTACAATGTACAAACAAGATGCTTTTCTTAAAATTATCTGTTCTTCGGCCTTCGATCGTTCCTTTCAGCTATCTGTTGGTAGAAAAAAACCAAAAGACCGTCCCTTCCTGAAAACTTGATTCCACATTATATTAAGGTAGTCCTCTCTAATTCGGCGGTTTAGTTCACCATGTCCGACTGGCGGAACAATAAGCACATATTTCGGCTGGGGCCGAAAAACGATGCTTAAATGTTAGGCAACGTTTTTATCTTAAAATTTTTCTTTCAAATATTTACTCATTGATGAATAGTCTTTTACAAATCCAGAGAACTCAACATAGAGGTTATTAATCACAAACAAATATGTTTTATTATCATCTTTCATTTTCAATTTGTACAACGGCGGTTTAACGTTTGGGATTTGCTTTATAAATTCAACCTTATCAACATCTGATTTATTTATTCTACCACAAGTTTGAATATTAATACTTTTACCGTCAATTTCAATGTATGAGGCTTTCTTAGAAAGTAATAAATGTAATGTTAAAAGAATTCCAACTATTATTAAAAACCACCATGTGTTTTGAAATTCGGCAATCTCGTAATTCCCGTTTATCTTAATTGTAGAATTTGAGATTAATAAAAAGAACCAGACGGCGCAAAAAATAACTCCGAATACTAAGAATCCAAATCGGTAGAAGTAATAATATTTTTTACTGCTTTTATATTGACTCATTGCAATTTAGTGTTTGAAATAATTACTCGTTTAATTTAATACTTTTGAAATGTCGAATTCTTCAAATGTTGCCTAACGTTCCTCAGCTATGGCATGTAGCGGATTCCCGTGTAATATGTTGTTTTGTAAAAGTAATTCCAATTTCGTTTCATTGTTAAACTTTTTGCCGCTATATGATATAGGTGATGTTACCCAACGTAATTATTTTACATTTAAGATAAATATGTTAACATATTGAAGTTATTCTCTTTCTAATCTTTTAAACATCGTACAGAAGATCCATCATTTTTATGGCGGTAACTATGAGCAAAGATTTCGTAATTGTACAATAAGCCTGAGAGTCTGGCAGCATTTTCGACCTGAGGGAATTCACTGGTAGACCAATAAAATCCTAATTTTCCTATGCCCCAAAATTCACCATTTTCGAAGTAGCGATTGCCTCCTGGTGTTCCCGAAAAACCAAAGTCATCTGTGCCATAAATATCTTCATATGCCTCCCACCTTGGGTGCTCAGAAGTGAGGCAATCTTCTCCTAGATTCGAATTCACTTGTCTGCATGATTTTAACATATTTCCGTAAGGAGGAATCCAACCTCCAATAAAATCAGTTAACATTAACCATTCTTCATGTGAAGGCACATGCCAACCTGATGGGCAAATTGCATTGTTATCAATTACTGTGTGCCAGTTATATAAGGCACCATAATAGTTTTTCCAGTAACTATCATTATTGTACCAAACATAAGCTCCAGTAGTCAGACTTGACCAACTGATACTATCTTGAATATTTGGAATAGAAACACCGTTATTATATGTGATAGTTCTTAAATTTTCTTTCATCCAGCACTGGTCACCGATTTGAACAGTGTTATAATTGTTGCCATCTATATCAGTAATCGTTAGAATACCAGGACATGGTATGCCCGTATATTGAAATTCATATATCATATTACTATCTGGAGTATCAGTAATTGAAAGGGCACCAATATAGGTGTTTGCAGTATATTTCAATTCATCTCCAGGGGAAAATTCAAAAACATTTTTCATTTTTTCTGACTTCAATAAATCAGTTGAATTAGAACATCCACTATATTTAAGTTTGCAATGATTAGTATTTGAACCATAATCCCTATTCGATATCATTTTAATGGTTTGAGAAGATTGTTCCGTAGCTACAGTTAAAAGATAAAAACTTTTATTTCCAGATGTAAAAACGAAAGTATGTTTACCTTTTACCAACTCTTTGTTAATTTCGGTTAACACTTTCCCCATAAAATCATGAACTAAAATCCTGACTTTTTCTTTTTTTAATAAACTAATATGAAAATTTGTAGACTCATTAAATGGATTTGGGTAATTTGAGGACAAACAAAATGTTTTATTGTTACCTAGAGTATGTTCAAATACACTCAGAGAATAATCCAAAACCAGTATTGAATCAGGATAATAAATTGTTGTATCACCTCCTTGTGTTAAGTTTTTAATATTAACACTATCTAAAAGAATATTCTGAAGATAACTTTTTGAAGTAAAGGTTAATTCCAATGAAGGTTTCTGGCAGAAAGCATCTATTAAGATCAAATTAAGTAAAATCAGGATCGGATATTTTAATTTCATTATTTTTTGTCCTTTTTCATTATGTTGGGTAACTCGTTAATAAAACCCCATTTACCCCTTCCTTAAAATCCTTCACCCTTTCAGCAACTGACTGAAAGATAAATGAAAAACCGATTTTTGGATAACAACATTTTAATCAAAAACAGGGTGCTCGCATTTGTTAGGGTTTCGTGCTGCTAAAATAGGAAAAAATTAAATGTGAATGGTTATGCAGATTAAATGATTGTTTCATTGCTTCATCCATCATTTATTAAATTTGGTGTTCTCCATAAGGAGTCCTTTGGACAATATTGTCTTTACTAATTTTAAAAAAAGAAATGAGGTTTTTAAGCTCACTTGCCTGACGTGCCAGTGTTTCTGCCCTGAATGACATTTGCTCAGATGTAGAGGTATTTTGTTGTGTTACATTATTTAATTGCTGGATAGCATCATTAATCTGATCAGCGCCGGTTGCCTGCTCTAAACTTGCCGATGATATTTCCTGAATATAAATAACAGTTTTCTCAATTTCAGGAACAATTTCTTTAAGTTGTTGACCTGCCCGTTCTGATATTGCAACACCTTCCCTTGATAGTCCTTGAATTTCATCTGCTGCAATTTTGCTCTTTTCAGCCAATTTTCCTACTTCGGCAGCAACAACAGCAAACCCCCTTCCATGTTCCCCTGCGCGGGCCGCTTCAACAGCAGCATTTAACGCTAAGATTTTCGTTTGAAATGCGATAACATTAATAATGGAAATTTTTTCAGCAATTTGCTTAACCGAGTTCACATTTTCTTGCGATGCAACGGAAACTTTTTCGATTCCTTTTGCGGCATCGGAGGATATTTGTTTCGCTTTTTGCGCATTTTCATTATTTTGGTGCGTGGTTGCAGCCATTTCTTCTATTGAAGATGATATTTCTTCGGCAGATGAAGCCTGTTCACTTGCCCCCTGGGCCATTTCCTCCGAAGTTGAGCTCATTTCCAAACTTGCCCCGGATATATTTTGCGCACTTAATTTTACTTTCTCAACAATCTCCCGTAATTTAATTACCATTTGATTTAGTGCAAATGCCAGATCACCTGTCTCATCGTTTTGATTAATTTCAAAGGTAGCTGTTAAATCGCCTTCGGACACCTGCTTCGCAAACTCAACCCCCTTATTAAGTGCATTGGTAATATTTTTACTAACTAAATTAATAATAAAAGCCAGTATAATAATCCCTGCAAGTCCGACAAACAATGATATTCTGAAGTTTCGGTTTGCTTCTGCCATAATGGTTTCAACAGGAACCGACATAGCTAATGACCATGGCGTATCCGTTTCCCCAATATATATCGGGGCATAGGAAACATATATTTCCTGTCCACTCAAATCAGTACTTGTGTAGCTAAAACTTTTACCTTGGGATATATTTTTGATGATATCATTGTTTTTGCAATCATCAGGTATGACTTCTCCGAGATTTTTATTTAATAATTCCTTTTGCGGATGGCCTGCTATAATCCCGCCATTAGATATCATAAATGCATAACTCCCTTTAAACGGACTTAATTTTTCGACCAGGGTTTGAAATTTATCCAGTGTAATATCCACTGCCACAATCCCAATATACTTGTCATCCTGTAAAATCGGGGAGTTTAATGTTGTCATCAAATACCTTTCTGACTTATT
>JABMQA010000888.1 GCA_013203545.1 Bacteroidota bacterium | reverse complement strand
TTTTTACATTTTGTGATTATCTATGGTTTATGAGAAAGGCCTTCGGAATAGGATTAAATAAAACCGGAACCAAGACATTGGGGAAGTGCCTGGATATCCTCGGTTTTAATCACTACTCATACGATTTGAACTTATTACAGGAATACTCAAAAAGAAAATTGGATATAATCTTTCAGGTAAGTGATCACTATGAGGGTTTCGAGGATTGGCCCTGGCCTCTTCTGTACAGGGAGTTGGATATAAGATACCCTGATTCAAAATTTATCCTGACCGTTAGAAAAGATCCCGAAACCTGGTTCGAAAGCCTTTGCAAACACGCCGATAAAACAGGGCCTACATTAACCAGGGAAATTGCATACGGATATGCTATGCCCCATCATTACAAGGAACATCATATTAATACATACAACAAACACAATCAGGAGGTAATTGAATATTTTGCAGGAAGGGATGATCAGTTGACTGTTGTTTGCTGGGAGAAAGGATCAGGATGGGCGGAATTAACAGCGTTTTTGGGTGTTCCAATACCCGATATACCATTCCCCCACGTTAATCAATCCTAACCGGAGCTTAAAATGAAGAATTGTCTTATCATGGGTTTTGGCAGAAGTGGTACCAGTTTGATGGGTGGGATTTTACATGATGCAGGCTATTATTTGGGTGATGATTTATATCCACCACGCCACAGCAATCCAAAAGGATTTTTTGAGAATGCATTCATAAACGGTATTAATGAACAAATCCTACGTAAATATGATTATTCCCGTTTATTCCCGAATTCTTTAAATATTGAAAAAGGATTGTCACCTTACAATCCCGGAGAGGGACACAGGTGGTTAACTTATATCAATAAAGATATTGAGATTTCAAATGTTGACGAATCAATTTTAAAAGACATTAAAGAGGCTGTATCGTATAAAAATTTTGCATACAAAGATCCAAGGTTTAATTATACGTTAAATGTATGGAATCCATTTTTGGAAAAGGATGTACAGTTTCTGTGTGTTTTTCGCGAACCGGCCATTACGATTAACAGCGTAAAAATTGAGTGTGAAACCGCGGAATATCTTTCAGGTTTTTCAATTAGCAGCGCGTTGATTGAAGAAATTTGGTGTAACAGCTATCTATATTTACTAAAATCTTTTGAAAAAAGTAATCCCGAAAAGATTACCTTTATTCACTATAAACAACTTTTGTCAGGTGAGGTTTTAGGTCTCCTGTCGGACAAACTCGAAGTTTCACTAAGCTCAAATTTTATATCCGGGGATTTAAACCGGGTTAGAAAAATGAAGCCTGTTTCGTCAATAACCACACAAATTTACCGAAACCTTTGTAAACTTGCATCATACTATCCGCCGGAAATATGAGAATCTCACACAAATACAGGTTTATATTTATCAGCAAGCCAAGATGTGCGAGTACTACCATCAGAAATATCCTTGATCCTTTCAGTGATATCACCAGCTCTGCCACCCCTCCGTTCCATCATCATGCAACTGCGCTGGAACTTAAATTATATTTTGACAGGACAGGATGGAACTGGAAAGATTATTTTGTATTTACAACAGTAAGAAATCCCTGGGATATGATCGTTTCTTATTACATCCGTTTTAAACCAGATGTAAACGGATTGTACAATTTTGAAAAAGAGAGGGACGGATGCATTTATATGCCAGACAACCCGGCCTCATTTAAGGAATGGGTCCTGTCGGCAAAAACCTACCACAGGGTTTTATTTTCAAATGAGACATTTCAAAAAAATGTATGGGTTGACGGATTTTCAAAATTAACCCTGGCAAACACTGTGAACGATCATAACGGGAACTCCCTGGCTAATAAAGTACTTAAAGTGGAATCCCTGGACAACACCCTGTCCGGTACTTTACAGGAATTGGGAATACTAATAACACCCAAAATTGTCAGGATGAATACAACGGGGCGGATTGGTTACCGTGCGTATTTTGATGACGAAACAAGAAGAATAATTGAAAAAGAATTTATCTCGGATATCAAATTTGGACATTACACCTTTTAATTTTAGTTTATGCTTGTTATAGTAGCCGGAATGCAGAAATCAGGTAGCGGATGGTATTTCAATATGATTAATGATCTGTTGATTGAGCATTCTCTTGATGATGTGCGTGAACTGAAAAAAGCAAATAAATTAGATGATTTATTGCGTTTTTATAACTGCAATATTGGTCAACTGTCAAAAGAGAACTTTGCACACATCCTTCCCTTGTTAAACAAACGACATTCTTTTGCTGTGAAAACCCACAATGGGCCCGGAAATTACCTGGCGGAAATCTCAATTCAATTTCAGATTAAATTCACCTATATATTCAGGGACCCAAGAGCCGTCGCACTTTCTGCATTTGATCACGGGAATAAGCTAAGGGAGGAAGGTAATACCGGATGGTTTTCCGGTATCCAAACTTTTGAGGAGAGTGTACTATTTGCCAGGAGTTTGTTTTGTATCTGGGATAAGTGGGTAAATTACCCGAATTCGTTTGTCGTAAAATATGAGGATCTGGTAATGAACCCAAAACAAATCCTTTGCAATATTTCGGAATACCTTGAGATGGAAGTGGATCTTGAAAAGATCGACAAAGTAATACTTGCCAATCTTCCGGGAAAGAAGGAAGGATCACATTTTAATATGGGTGATCCTTACAGGTATCAGAAGGTGTGGACGCGTGAGCAGCTAAACGATGCAAACAACCAACTGAAGGAGATGATATTGAAAATGGGGTATGATCTTTAATCAATTTTATATTTAAAGTTTGAGAGATCATAGTTTACCATAACCGGTTTGCCCTCAAATTCTTCACCAACAGGGAATGTGTTCTGTGTTTTTCCCTTACTATCATGATTTCCTATAGCCTCAATTTCCTTTTCAGAAAGGAATTTGAAGTTGCTTTCGATTATCCGGTCACATTCTTCAAGGTATTGCCGGTAATAGGATCTTGATAACTGACCTTCCTTTCTTATTCGAAAGGAACCCAGCATTGAATCTGTCAGGCACTGTCGCTCATAATGATAAAATCTGATCCATAATTCGAAATCCCCGGCATATTTGTATTTGTTTGATATATATGACCCGGCCCTCTCCCATAGCGACCTTCTCCAGAAAGTTGACTCCTGCTGAATAAAACTTCCGTTTCTGTATTTCTTTAAATAAAAGAAAAGTTTTGACCACACCTGGGGCCGGTGGTAAACAATCCTGCCCAAGTCATCGATGACAGTTGGATAACCCTGGAGCCAATTGATTTCGCTGCTTAGTGAGAAAATCTCGGCAATTGAGAATAAAGATTTGTAAAGCAAAATATCATCTGAATTTATCCATCCCATGATCTCACCGGTACTTTTCTCAAAGCCCTTTTGCAGTGCATGATATAATCCCTTATCTTTCCTGCTCTCAAAATGGGAGAGATGGTTCACATACTTGTTAATAATCTCTAGTGACCCGTCTGTACTTCCGCCATCAATAACAATGTATTCCAGATTTGGATAGTTCTGGCCGATCACCGATAAAAGCGTTTCTTCAAGATATTTCTTACCATTAAAATTCGGGGTGATAATGCTTATCCTGGGGTATTTTATCATAATACGTTGATGTTAAACGATGTGGTAATTCTACCAACTTTGGCTGTTGAAACATCCAGGTATTCTGCTTTATAGGGAATCTTAAGATAATTACATAAGTTTTTTATGACAACTCCCCGATTCATAATATAGTCTTCGTAGCAAATCACAAAAGGATAATCCACACAACCCTGAAAAGATTCCAATGCAAAATGATTCATATAGTACCACCAAAAAATTTCACTCCTAAATGAATTAAAATCCGTTTCGTTGATCGAATCATTATAAACCGTTTTAACTTCTTTAACAAAACGCCCATAATCATTTTTGTGAAACTCACCACCGTAGTAAGAATAGTGATTTCTCAGGGAGTTAACTGAGTCAAGAGGATTACGTATTACAAATACAAACTTACAGGAACCGGCATACCTTTTAAACAATCGAAAGCGCCCGTTGCCTTTAATGATTTTAATTAACCTGGCCCCATCTTCTTTCCCGCCAAAAATTTTATCTAAGTATGCTTCGCTGTGGTTTTCTGGCTCCTGAATAAATAAGGGTAACAATTGATGCTTGCATATTCCTTCCTGAGATATTGAGTCGATGTATTTAAATTTATCCTGAACATTTGTAAAATAGTCATCAAATGTATTGATTTCCCATAAAAAGGGCTCATATACAAATGCCACTTTTTGAAAATGTCCAATCATCATATTCTGCAATAAAAGATATATTGCTTTCGTTCCGGATCTTGCTGTTCCAAGAATGCAGACTTTCATGG
>JABMQA010000887.1 GCA_013203545.1 Bacteroidota bacterium | reverse complement strand
GGATAACAATATTAATGCATACATGAAGAACTGTATGGGGATCCTAAACATCCGCTGAAATGAAGGTCTTGAAAATATCATAACAATCTGATTTAAAAATTTCCATCACAAATTTTGGAAAATACATTTAAAAAGATACCAGCTTTAGTCCGGATTGGTTATTCCAGCTCAAGCACCAGCACCGATCTTTGTGGTACCAGTATATTATTTAGCGTATATGATTCATCAGTGATAATATCCTTAGCCATTTTAAAGCCACCTGTAATTTCCTCATATTTTCCCGAATCGAGCTGCACAGCCTCACGATTCTTATTTAAAATTACCATCACTACATCATTATCAAGGTACCGGAAATAGACATAAACACCATTTCCCGGAGCAAAGTGTTTCAATTTACCGTGGTGTATCACATCGCTATCTTTACGCCAGTTCAATAGTTTTTGTGTATAATCCCTGGCTTCTTTTTGCTGACCGGTCAGACCTGTTCCGGTAAAAGCGTTCACTTCATCACCATCCCAACCTCCGGGAAAATCACTACGGATAATACCATGGTCGTGGCGGTTATCTGAATTCGACATGAGTATCTCAGTGCCATAATAAAATTGAGGGATGCCCCGCATGGTGGCGATATAGGCCATACCCATTTTCCAAAGATCGAAATCTTCGTTAACCTGGGTAAAGAAACGGTCCATATCGTGGTTGTCGGGAAAAATCACAAGGTTATCGGGATCGGGATATAAAAAATCCATGGCCAGTTTTTCATACATGGTGATCATACCGCTTCCGTATCTTTGTTCTTCAGCGCGAAGCCCGTTTGACAGAGCCTCCTGTATCGGAAAGTCCATCAGGCTTGGCAAACAGGAGGTGTAACCATCGTGGTTTTGCTTGCCCCGCTGCCAGTAAGAAACAATGGCCGGATTGTTCACCCATTCCTCCCCGACGATGTTAAAGTCAGGATATTCGTTCATCAAGGCACAGGTCCAATCGGCCATAAAGTCCTTATCGGGATATGGATAGGTATCCATCCTGATACCATCGAGCCCCGCATATTCAATCCACCAGATGGAGTTCTGGATCAGGTAATCGGCAAAAAGCTTGTTTCGCTGGTTCATATCGGGCATGGTTTTCACGAACCACCCATCCGAAAAATGTTTTTTATCATATTGCGAAGCATGGATATCCTGTACTGTATTCCGGCGATGGTTTGTATTTATATACTCACCTCCGAAATTAATCCAGTCCTGTGTGGGCATATCCTTTACAAACCAGTGTTCCGAACCACAATGATTCAATATCAAATCCATGATCATTTTAATACCCTTTTCATGTGCCAGTTTCGAAAGCTCCTTGTATTCCTCATTCGTACCGAAGCGTTTGTCGACCTGGTAAAAATCGGTGGCAGCATAACCATGATAGGAGTATTCAGGCATATCGTTTTCCAGAACCGGGTTTACCCAGATGGCAGTATACCCCATATCTTCTAGATAATCAAGACTGTTGATGATACCCTGTATATCCCCACCATGCCTGCCGCCGGGTAAATTCCTGTTGGCCTGTTCGAGCATACCTTCCACATTGTCGTTGCCCGGATCTCCGTTTACAAAACGATCGGGTGTGATCAGGTACATCACGTCTGAGGTGTTAAAACCAATCCTTCCTGCTGAGCCTTCCCCTCTATCCAGAAGTTCATATGTGTGGCTAATCTCAATCTTTTCCTTTTTCAAAAAATTAATAGCCACACTGCCTGGCTTTGTATCCTGACCGATGGTGAGGTACATAAAGAGATAATTCGGGTTGGATACCCTCGTGACTTTTTGAAGGGTTACGCCCGCATATTCAATATGAGGCACCAACCCTGAAATATTTTCACCATACACCAGGATCTGAAGTTCCGTATTGTACATACCCACCCACCAGAAAGGTGGTTCCAGCTTTTGAATGCTGTATTTTGCTGCTGCCAGGGAGAGGCTAAAAACAGCCAGTAATACTGTCGTAATAATTTGTTTCATATGATTATTCATTTTAAAAAAATCTGATGTTAAAAAAAGTTGGTAATTTTGACGACTCACAAAGTTAATTCTTTGTTTAATTATGAAATGCTAAAAATACCCATATCGATGAAAAATACAATTTTATTTGGACTGGTTTTATTACTTGTCACAGGTTATAGCCTGAAGTCCCAGGTTTCCGGATCAATGGATCGCCAAGAAAATTTCCCCTCTGAATATGTTGATAGCAGAAATGTGGATGTGTGGCTTCCCAAAGGATATCTGGAGAGTGAAGGCAAAGAATTTCCGGTAATTTACATGCAGGACGGCCAAAACCTGTTTGATCCTTCAACGTCCT
>JABMQA010000886.1 GCA_013203545.1 Bacteroidota bacterium | reverse complement strand
TTTTTCCCGTCTTTTCAAAAACATGTTCGGACAATCACCTGCTGAATTCACAACAAACCTATCTACGGATTTGTTAAAAAAGATTTAATCATCTAATTTCACGAATTAACACGAATTAAATCTGAGGATCAATCAATCAATCATCCAATCAATCAATCAAAAAACCAATAATTCGTGTTAATCTGCCTGCCCCGTAGTGGAGCGTACTGGGATGTAATCTGTGGACCCACGTAACAAATCGGACAAAACATAGCACAAATCGGACATTCTACTCCCAAAGCCTTGACAAACAAGGTTTTTCACTTTATCTTTGATGATTAATTAATTTAAATACAAATATTAAATCAACATTAAAAATTATAATTATGAAAAAAACTGCATTTTATTCAACCATTCTTTTATTGGGTTTATTTTTGGGAATTACAATTAACAGTTCAGGACAAACAACAATATGGTCGGAAGATTTTTCAACTTATGTTGAAGGAACAGGAATTGACGGGACTGGTAATATAGGCGATTATCCTGCCGGTGTTACAAAATGGACATTGGATGTATCGGGTTGTACACTTGATAATGATGAAGATTATATCAAAACCGATTACGAAAAACTGAAATCGCGGGATTTGGATGGCCCTGCTGTATGGCAAAGCGAAAGTATTGATTTAACAGCATACTCAACAGGAGCAACATTCAGCATCAAGTTTTACGAATATTCAAGCATGGAGCCGGAAGATTATATTGATGTGCATTATCAGCTTAATGGAGGTGATTTTGTGCTGATCCCAAACTGGAATGGTCATGGGTCGGATATTCATACCCTTATTGATGATTTTTCAAAAGATACAGTAGTTCAATCCGTAAGTACTTGTAATAATCTGGTAATCAAAGTTACTTTTAACAACAATTCCGATTCTGAAGAATTTCAAATGGATGATGTGTTTTTATACCCTAATATGGAATATTCGTCATCAACAACAACACAAAATACCCATAAAATTGCAGCCGGAAAAACCAACCAGCAAATCATCGGCATGGAAATAATAACAACAGGAACAGAAAGCCCGATAAGTATTACTCAGTTCACCATCAATACAAACGGTTCCAGTACTCCCGTTTCCAATAATATTGAAAATGCAAAAATATACTACACGGGAATCGACAATACTTTTGCAACGGGTACTCAATTTGGGTCAACCTATGCGCTACCAACAACCACAAACTTTGACATTACAGGTACGCAGCAATTATCGGAAGGCACAAATTATTTCTGGTTGACTTTTAACACAAAAACAGGGGCAACATTAGGTGAACTGATTGATGCCGAATGCATTTCGTTTGTGATAGATGGCTCAACCGAAACTCCGACAATAACCGCCCCGGCCGGTTCACGTATCATTGCAGCCCCGCTGTCAGGAAATTACACAATAGGTACTAAAAGCAATTACGCTTCATTTACCGCTGCTGTCAGCGATTTGAACAATCTCGGAATCAGCGGATCAGTTTCTTTTTCAGTAGCTTCCGGAACTTATACCGAGCAGATTTCATTTTCGGCAATTGACGGCACTTCTGCTACCGACACCATTATCTTTCAATCATCAACAAGCAACTATGCCGATGTTACTTTGCAATTCACACAAACTTCAACAGCTAATTACGTGGTTAACTTTGATGGGAGCGATTATATCAGTTTTCTTGATATGACAATACAAAGTACTGGCAGTTCATCATACGGAAAGGTGTTTGTTTTTAAGGGCACAACACAAAACATTAGCCTAAAAGACAACAATATTAACGGCAGAAATGTTAGCTCACAAAGCAATAATTATGCAGTAATATATGGTGAAGGGGGAACCTCTAACATGGCTTCAAATATCAACATCGAAAACGACACCATCCGTTATGGCAGCAAAGGTATATCATTTGAAGGTGGAGATGCCTCCAACCTGGAAACAGGAAACAGTTTTAGAAATAATGCAGTTGAGAATTTTTATTATTCCGGTATTGAAACAGGATATCAGGATGCTGTTGTCGTAAACCAAAACAGAATAAATAGTAAAGGTGTAAGCACTATTGAGCAGGGCATTAAAACCTACTATTGTAACAATGATATTGAAATAACCCGGAATAGGGTACTGTTGAGTGCGGCTGATGAAAACACAGGGATAGAACTAAACAGTTGTTACGGAACAACTGCCATGCCTGGCTTAATAGCAAATAATTTTACGAGCATAACAGTAGCAACCTTTACTACAGCCGGTATTAGCATTGAGAATTCCGGTCATCAATATATTTACCATAACAGCATCAACGCCTATTCTTCAAGTAAGAACAATAGTGTTTTTCGTTCAGGAACTCAAGCTGGAGTGGGAGTTACACATTATTGGCCAGATGCTTTGTTTGAAGGCTTAAAGATTATAAACAACATAGTTAGCGGAGCCTTAAAAAGCATAGATGTTAGCCAGACAACAGCCGATGAAGGTTATTTGGAAAGTAGTGATAACAATGATTGGTTTACTCTTAGCAGCATACTTGGCAGTTGGGGCAGTATTAATTGTCCTGATCTGGCCGCATGGCAGGCAGTATGTGGGATGGATGGGAATTCTGTTTCAGTAGATCCTGATTACATCAGTAATGAAAGTCCTGCAATAGGTAATCAAAATCTTAAGGAAAGTGTGCCTGAAATTTCTGAAGTCCCTAAAGACATTGACAATATGCCTCGTAGAAACCCGACAACTCCTGGTGCTAAAAAATTCTGTTGTGTTTGGAAGGGCACAGTAAGCAGCAACTGGAATGACCCAAGTAACTGGAACTTTGGTCAAGTGCCAACCCTAAATGATGATGTATGCATTGATGCTATGGCAAATTATCAGCCGGATTTACTATCAGATGCAGAATGTCGGGATTTACTAATGCAACAAGTTTGTAGCCTGAATGCAAATAATTATAACCTGACAACAACTGGGAATGTCCATATATCAGAAGCTTCAATAACAAATGATAATCAGCTTATCTTTGGAGGTGGTGAAAATACTGAATTTATGCCGGGTACGCAGAGATATAATGA
>JABMQA010000885.1 GCA_013203545.1 Bacteroidota bacterium | reverse complement strand
GGGATGGGGCGGCTGCGCCGCCCCATCCCCGAACCCACTATTCACTTCCAACCAAAGCCATGTCATTTCGACTGGAAACACAAGCGTAGCGAAGTGTTGAACACCGATTTTCGCAGGTGCAATAGATGCCCATAATTTAGTCCTAATTTAGGGCGTCCAGATTATTTCCAATTTTTTATTATCAAGCCATGGAACGGTGATTGGGTTTTGTAATTTGGCCACATCTTTAAGGATCGGGGTGTGTGCCCTTTTTCTAATTTTTATTAAAAATTTATCTCCATCATAGATTACTTTTCCGGGAACATTAATAAATTTTTTGAATATGGTTGGGTCCAGGTTCTTTTCAAATCGACGTAAATCTTGTGCAAAAATATGATACAATGTGTCAGCAATTATTGTCCATAATATATCAAAATGAATTCGTATCATCAGTGGCGATGACAATGCGTTCATATTAAAAAATGCCACAAGTTCGGCCAATTTATTTTCCACTCTCCAACGTTTTGCATACACCTCCAAAACAGATTTTAAAGAGATGTCAAAATCGTTTGTGATAATCAATGTGGGCTTTTTCCTCCCGTGGTCTTTTACTGCTATTTGCCTGAATTCATTTTTACATTTTGAAAGTATTACCTTTTGCTCATAAACTGATACTTTCTGGTATTTACGTTTGGGGATAGATAAATTTACTTTTGTCCATTCTTCATCCGGTATATCCAAGGTTTCATCTATTAACTTTTTATTTCGTTTTCTGAGTGTAATAAATTTAACATTGTCATTGTCCAATTGATCCAACACTTCATATTTAGTAAACTTACAATCAAAGACCAGGGTTTGTGTTACTGTCCCATTTACCTGCTTCCAGTAATCAACAAATTTCAGTACTTCCTGTGACTCTTCTTTTCTTAAAATATCTGCCCTGGTATATAAAACCATATTGCTTTGGGCATCCTGTGCTATTACAGTATCCGCACCTTTCATTGTTTTGTTCTTTGCGCCACACCAAACTTTTTCCATTTCCGACAGGTCTCCATAATGCGGGATGGAATGGAAATCAAGATTGATGTAATTGCCGTTATACAATAGTGGGTACTTTTGCTTTAAACCTCCCACAATTTGTTTCTGAAAACCCAGTATGGTTTCAGTTGAACTTAAACACGAATAAGTTGACATGTAAGTGTTTTTCGGCAATACATTAAGGCCTGCAAAAAGGCCCAGGCCCATTTCTTTATCATAACTTTCCATGTGGCTCAAACGTTCATTGCCAATAAGTTTTAGCGCCAACATAGACAAACATGCCTGTACCGGGCCTATTACTGAGGAACCCGGAAGCTTAGATTTTTTCACAATGTCAATTATCCCGGATTCTATAATGTATGGAAGAAAGAAGAAAATTCCAATGACAGGTGTGTCTACCTGAAATTTCTCCAGTTTATCGAAATCTATATTTTCTGATTTTTCCGGTATTATTTTATTTTTGAATGTAAGCCCAAGCTCTTTGTTTGTTCTTCTTTTTAGTTTTGAAAAGCCTGCATCGCTTAATATCCTGCTAACGGTCTGGGCTGAAATTACTATTCCATCTTTGTTCAGCTTTTCGCTAATATCGGTATGGGACAAGTTTTGGTTTCGGTAAATGAATATTTGTTTTTGAACCTCGAAGGAAACCTGTCTTTGCTTTGGCCCCATTTTTTGTCCGGGGAAAAAGTCAATCTCCCCTGATTTTGTTTTTTTAATAAACGTATAAACCGAAGATAATTTGTAATTGAATTTATCGGCTACTTGTTGGGCTGAAAGCTTGTCTACTACAAAAGCCCTGACAGCTTCGTATTGTTTTTGCTTTTTCGAACCTGGGTTTAAAAAGAACAGCTCCAAATCAATGTTTTTCGGCATACCTTAATTAATTAGGATATTAATATGAGATGTTTAAGGCTGCGAAACTACAACTTAAAATTGAATAATCCAAATTTTTTTTAATAAGTATATAGAGCTAATGCGCTGTTTACATACTTATTATGATAAATATAAAAAAATACAATGTTAAATTATCTGAATATTTATTCAAAACAGCAACAAAGTTGGTGGAATTGTATCTCTCATTCTGTACTCCTAATACATCCTAATGTATCAAAAAACAAAGAAAAATATGCAACAGGAAATTAATGCAGGCTTTGCGATCTAACTATTGATATAGAAGCATATACGAAATCGGGTGAAGCATTTTTCACTCAATTAGAAATAAAACAGCAAGGAATAAATTAGGAATAAATTATGGTAAAAGTGATATCGGCGAAAATCGGTGTTGAAGGGAGACATCTGTAATAAAGCAGCTAGTTTTTACAATAATGCCAGATCGATTTGAGGAAGATATTTTGACACTTTTCCCTACTTTTGACGGATATTAGCTTTTTACACAAAACTGAATTTACTATGACTAAATCAGGAATCATACTTACAATTTGTCTGTTTGGGTTAATCTCCATCTTATCTGCCCAGATCGACAATACCGGACAAACCGAAAAAGCATCAGCCTTTCAGCAGGAGCTCAACGAATACTTTTCCAACCCCGAAACCTCACCGCTTACGGAGGAAGACCGGGAGCATTTTAAGATACTTGCGTTTTATCCGGTTAATTTGAATTTCGCCTTCAGGGCAAGTTTTAAACTCACTCCCCACGAATTCCCCTTTATGATGCAACGTACAAAAGATGAGGTGAAATACATCAAATACGGGGAGGCTACTTTTGAATATAAGGGTAAAAAGCACACCTTGAGCGTGTACCAGAATCTTGATCTCATTGCCAAAAATCCCGATTACAAGGATCATTTATTTCTGCCCTTCACTGATCTGACCAATGGCAAAACCACCTATGGGGGTGGCCGATACATCGACCTGACCATTCCGGGGGGTGATTGGATCAATATTGATTTTAACCAGGCCTACAACCCTTATTGTGCATACAATAAAAAATACTCCTGCCCGATTCCACCAAAGGAAAATGATCTGAATATTGCTGTGGAGGCCGGTGTGAAGGCGTTTGGGGATCATTAGTCTAAATGGCAATTGATTGTAAATGAAATTTGTTATGAATAAAACAGCAATAAATAAAATGCCCATTAAAGAACGAATTATTTTGATGGAAGAACTTTGGGAAAGTCTGCGAAAAGAAAGAAAGGATATTGAATCTCCTGATTGGCATAACTCAACTTTATCTGAACGGCGAAAGCAAATCGCTATCAGGGACGCCAGCTATATTACCATTGAAGAATTGAAGAGAAAACCTTTATGAAATGAAAAATCCATATTTATTCCTGTTTTTCTTGTTGTTTTTTTCTCTGGAATTTTTAGGTCAGGAGCAGGCTGTGGAACTTGTGTTGCCGTCTGACTCAACTGAAGTTAAAGAGCCAAATCCGATCGACAATGACCATCTGAAAGTTGACATCGGTTTCGGAAGCCTGACATCCGACCTAATAACCACCTCCATCAGCACTCTTGGATTTTATGATTTCAATGCAGCCGGCGCCATCCCGCCTCAGCAATTGATACAGGGAAAAGTAGCTGGCATGCAGATGTTCCCAGAAGATGGGGCACCCGGATCTAACTGGGAGATATTCATCCGTGGGCATGGTAAATTAATAAGAATCGATAAGCCATTGATTGTTATGGATGGAATGCCGTTGGGTGAAGAAGCCTTGTTCGGCATGCCAAATCCGCTGGATGTAATTAACCCGGAGGACATTGAGTCATTTACCGTTCTGAGGGATGTGGCTGCTTCGGCCATTTATGGTATCAGGGCCGAAAATGGGGCCATTCTCATCACAACAAAAAAGGGAAGTAGCGAACATGGATTGAAATTTACTTATTCGGGCAATTTAAGGCTTGGAAACGCCCCTGACAAATTTGGGGTGTTGAACGCTTCGGATTACAGGTCATTGCTTACCGAACGATACAGCGACAACGAAAATGTGCTTAATTTACTGGATAATGCATCCACCGACTGGCAGGATGAAATTTACAGGCAGGCAGTGGGGCATAATCATTTGATAGCTTTGTCGGGCCGGGTTGGCAAAATGCCTTTTCGGGCATCGGCGGGATATACCGGTCAGCAGGGTGTAGTAGAAACCTCAGGGATGAAGCGCACCAGTGGCAGCCTCACCATAAACCCCAAATTTTTTGATGATCATCTGTCAATTGATATTTCATTGAGAGGAGTGCATAATAAGAACCGATATATCGACCTGCGGGTGATGCCCTCAGCGTTAACATTTGATCCTACCAAAGCGGTTTATGATGCCAACAGTCCTTATGGTGGTTATTATACCTGGACGCAAGCCAATGGCGATCCAACAGGGTATATGATCATCAACCCGGTGGCGTTGCTCAATCAAATAGATCTCCAAGGAGTTACAAAGAGAATGACTGGCAACATATTAGTCAGCTATCGTCTTCATTTTCTGCTGGATCTTTCCTTTCACCTGAGTACAGGTATCGACAACGCAAAATCTGATCATGATGAATATGTATCGCCTGATGCAGCATGGGAATGGAAATCGTACATGACCGGAGGCAGATCAGTCCATTCTGAAGAGAAGCGAAAAAACAGTTATTCTAATACCTGGCTGCAGTATCAAAAGAATATTCCGGGCTTAAAAAGCACCATAAACCTGATTGCCGGTTTTGAAAATCAAAAATTTAAATATGACATCAATTCTCTAAGCACCAATGCCGATGGTAGCTATTTCGATGATGAATTTGAATATTGTGATGAAACAAATATCACTTCCTGGTTCGGAAGGCTGAATTATACGCTGGCAGGTCGCTATCTTCTAATGTTCTCCTTACGGCGGGACGGGCACAGTTATTATCCTGAGGAAAAGCGTTGGGGCAACTCTCCGGCTGTTGGTGTGGGATGGATTGTGAGTGAGGAAAAATTCCTCAGTACTATTTCCTGGTTGAGTTTATTTAAACTGAGGTTTAGTTATGGGGCAACCGGCATTCAGAATGATGAAAAAATTAATCCACACCATCCTATTAAACTCAAAGAAACATCATCGGTCAACCTTGGCCTGGATTTAGGCTTATTTAACAATCGTTTACAAGCCGGCATTGATATTTACTCCGGTGGAGTAAGCGATTTACCGTTTTATATGCCGGTACCTGCTGGAACAAATCTGGAAAATAGTGTCCTGGTTTCGGGAGGTGAGCTAAGTAAGCAGGGTGCTGAAATTTCAATCGGGACAGATATTATTAGAAAAACGAATGTTGTGTGGGCTTTAATAGCCAATTTTTCCTGGAATAAAAATGAGATTAAGAGTCTGCCAATTCCGGAGGAAGCCATTGGTATTCCAACAGGTACTATTGTGGGAGGGGTGGGAAATACTGCGCAAATACTCTCGGAGGGTTATCCAATAAATACCTTTTACCTCCTAAGGCAAAAATATGATGGGCATGGTACTCCCATCGAAGGGGTTTATCTTGATATAAATGGGGACGGTTTGATCGATTACCTGGATTTTGATTACCTGAAAAATCCCGCACCTGATTTTATGTTGGGATTTTCATCTTATCTGAAATACCGAAACTGGCAACTGAATTTTTCCGCAAGGGTCAATCTCGGGAATTATGTGTACAACAACACCGAATCCGATCTGGGATATTATTCAAGACTATATTCCCCTGCGGGGCCTTGTCTCTCCAATATCAGCACCGGGGTATTCAACAGTCAGTTTGAAAACCCGCAATACTTTTCTGATTATTACCTAGAAGACGCCTCCTTTTTCAGGCTTGATTATCTGAAATTAGCCTACAATTTTCAACTCTTCGGAAAAACCAATCTTCAACTTTACCTGGCCGGGCAGAATCTTTTTGTGATCACAGCTTATTCCGGTCCCGATCCGGAGGTAAGCGGTGGGATTGATTATGCCGGATATCCACGGCCAAGGGTGATTATGGTTGGTATTGATCTGGGTTTATAAAGATTCGTGTTTCATTTTGGTGATTAAAATATTTCTATCTTGCATGCCTGTTTTCATTAACATCTTTAACTACGACTTAACTTGTTTTTCACACTTACCTGAATTTAACGAATGATAAAATGAGCATTGATATTATTGAAGTAAAAACCAGGAAAAACTTAAGAAAGTTTATCCATCTTCCCGCTAAAATTCATAAAGGTCATAAAAATTGGGTACCGCCGGTTTATATGGACGAATGGGTTTACTTTAATCCAAAAAAAAACCAGGCATTTGATTATTCCGACACCCTCCTTTTGCTGGCAATCAAAAACAATAAGCCTGTCGGTAGGATTATGGGTATTATTAATCATAGGTATAATGATGCAAAAAATGAAAAAGACGGGAGGTTCATTTTTCTTGATACTTTTCATGATGACAAAATTGCTGAAGCATTGTTAAAAGCCGTGGAATCATGGGCCAGGTCAAAAGGTATGGAAAGAATGGTTGGTCCGCTGGGTTTTTCTGATAAAGATCCCCAGGGTTTGATGATTGAAGGATATGATAAGCCGGTGGTCATTGCATCCAATTGTAACTTTCCGTACCTGGTTGAATTTGTCGAAAAGTCAGGCTATTCTAAAAAGGTTGACCTGGTGGTTTACAAGACTGATATACCCAATGAAATTCCGGAATTTTACCGAAGAATTTATGAAAGGGCCATCCGCAACAACAAAACCATCCGGATCGTCGAATTGTCAAGTCGCAGGCAAATTAAGCCATACATCAGACCTGTCATGACACTGGTTAACGAGACCTATAAAGATATTTATGCTTTTGCCCCGCTTGGGTTGAAGGAGATGGATGATTTTGCCCGACGCTATATGGCCGTGCTTGACAAAAGGTTTATCAAGATCATCGAAAACGAGCATCGGGAAGTGGTGGCATTTGTCCTTGGTATTCCTGATATATCCCGGGGTATTGTGAAAAGTAGGGGTTATGTGCTTCCATTCGGAATTTTTCATATTCTGCGATCACAGCGAAAAACAAAACAATTAGACCTGCTATTGGGAGCCATCAGGGAGGACTGCCGCAATACCGGACTGGATACCATACTCGGGGTTAAAATGCTTCAGGAAATACAAAAAACCAGTATCGAATACATCGACAGCCATCTGATACTCGAAACAAATTTGAAAATGCGTGCCGAAATGGAAAGAATGGGCGGGGTGGTCTATAAAAAATACAGGATTTTTCAGAAGGATCTTTAGCCTGAATAATTCTCTCGCAAAGCCGGTAGAGTAGAGTGAAAGGAAGAGCGGTAATGGGTAAACCTCAATTTCAGGCCTCTTCCTTTCAACCCCCTCATCAAACCGTACGTGCGGTTTTCCCGCATACGGCTTTCCTATAAACTTTCAT
>JABMQA010000884.1 GCA_013203545.1 Bacteroidota bacterium | reverse complement strand
TTCAGTGGTCAAGATCAGGAGGCAGCGACAGTTTTGTGAAGAGCATCAACCTGAGTGTTGATCACGAAGGAAACTGTTACATGGCCGGTGTAGGCGGCGGAGACATGACATTCGGCAATATTACACACTATCAGGAGGGTTTTGTGTATCCTATCCTTGTAAAACTTGAGAATGTTTTAAGCGTCGGCATCAACAACAATAGCGAATCGGAAAATACTGTTTCAATTTTTCCAAACCCGGCAAATAATTATTTCACTTATTCATCAAGTAGTGGACATAATAATCCAACAAAAGTGACAATCTTCAACCAGTACGGAAAACAAATCCATACCGGAAGTTATGGACCAATGCAACAAATCTCCACAAGTGGGTATGCCAGCGGTATTTATTTTATTGAATTTACAATGCAGGACGGTTATAAAGTGATTGAAAAATTAACTGCTAATTAAGAAGGATTCGTTCCGGATTATGCGGGAATTTTGTAGCTTAGCAAAAAAATGCAGCTATGAAATATTTCGCCAAACCATTGTTTTCAGTTTTACTGCTTTTCATTGGTATTTCTTCACTTCAGTCGCAGGATATCATTACAAACGGCTTTTTTTCCTCCAATCTGAACAGCTGGTATCTGGGCGGTACAAGCCAGTATTGCAATTATCAGTTTATCCCGGCGGATAGTGGTAATATTTTGCTGATAGAAGTTTACGAGCAACCAGTCAACCTCTGGGATATACAGCTGTTGCAGGATTACCAAACCGGCACCGGTTACAATGATGTTCGTTTCCTTGAGTTTAAATTGAAAAACCCTGAAAGCAAAGTTACCGTTGCCGTACAGGATAATGGCTCTCCCTGGCATAAGTACGTTTGGATTGACTTTCCACCGTCACCGGTTACCACTCATCACAGAATTGCCTTCGAAGGAAGCCTCTATCAATGGAACCCGGGGGAGGTTGAGTTGTGTTTCTTTATGGGTTACAACACTGGAACAATTGAGTTGTCAGAAATCACTTTCAAAAACCTGGGACCTGATGCCAGTATCGATTCGCTGAATGCCACCATGATTTTTCACAAATATTTCGGAGACCAGCAGGTAGACAACTCCTGGACAGAACCTGCACAACAGCGGATAGACAGCCTTAGAAAATCACCATTAACCGTTATTTGCAGGAATCAATATGGCGATGTGATTGAAGATGCTACTGTCAGGTTCCGGCAACTGGAAAAGGATTTTCCTTTTGGTGTGGCGGTTCATGCTCCCCGTTTCGGAGGAAGCAACTACGATCCCATCTATGTAAACAAAGTAGGTGAATTATTCAATATGGTTACCATCGAAAACAGGCTCAAATGGTCCTTTTACCAGTGGGCACACCCTGCCATTGATTACGTATTTGAGTGGGCGGAGAATCAAAATATCCCTGTGCATGGCCACTGCCTTTTCTGGCCCTCGTATATCCATTGCCCGGACTGGCTGCAAGGATTAGAACCTCAGGAAACATACGACAGCGTGATTTCACATGTTGAACAATATGGCACGGAATTTCAGGGAAAAGTACTACACTGGGATGTTTTAAATGAAGCCGTTACAAACAACGAAATCTGGCAGTATACCGGCATTAATGTGCTGGCCGATGCCTTCATCATGGCACGGGCAGCAGATAGCACAGTGTTTCTGATGTACAATGATTACAATGTTCTCATCAACGATACAGTCAAGCAACAAGAGGTGATGGACCTTGTAACTCAGCTTATCCAGATGGGTGCCCCCATTGAGGGTCTCGGAATTCAGGGACACATCAAATATCCCAACCTGGTTACACCTGCTAATGCCATAAAAAACCTGGATCGCATGTCGGAATTGGGGCTGCCAATATACATCACCGAACTCGATATATCTGTTGAAGATCACTACGAATTCCAGGCCGGATATTTTGGTGATATGCTTACCGCTCTTTACAGTCATCCTTCTGTAGAAGGCATTATTCAATGGGGATTCTGGGAAGGATCACACTGGCGGCCTGAGGCTGCACTCTATAATTACGACTGGACACCCAGGCCTGCAGGCCTTGTTTTTGAAGAACTTATACTGGAAACATGGGAAACTGATACTTCCCTTTTATCCGGTTTTACCGGATTGGTAAGCACCAGTTGTTTTAATGGTCAGTTAGCAATTGATGGGGAATACGAGGGGATTTTTGCATATGATAGCATTCAGGTTAAACCCTTTTCGAATGATACCATTGAACTGATTTTTGATATAACAAATTTCTTTGTTGACGGCACAAGCGGAAACGATGACAACCCCGGAACCCTCACACAGCCTTGGCAAACAATCCAAAAAGCCTTCAACAGTGCCACACCCGGCAGTACAGTTTTTATAAGAGAAGGTATTTATAATGAAGAGATTGTCGCAAATGTATCAGGAAATGAAACGGCGGGATTTATAACTTTCTGCATTTATGAAGATGAACAGGTAATACTTGATGGAACAGGTCTGCCAGAAAAAAAATTGCTGGACATTTCCGGCAGGCAGTATTTGAGGATACAGGGGCTTGAATTCAGGAATGCCATCGGGAATTATAGTATCGGGATTTTAATTGCCGACGGTTCCGATCAGATAAGGATAATTGGTAACATAATTCACGACATTCATTTCTCATCCGACCCCAATGCCCCTGCTAGCCCGAATAAAAACAGCCAGCCACTTATTGTATATGGCGACCATACCAACGATTCATGCACCAATATTCTCATCGAAGGGAATGAAATTTCCAATTGCCGCACCGGTCGCAGCGAGGGTCTGGCTGTAAATGGTAATGTGTCGGGCTTCATTATCGAAGGAAATCACATTCATGACTTAAAGAATATTGGTATCGATGCCATTGGGCATGAGGGTACCTGCAGCAACCCGGCGTTCGATCAGGCCCGAAACGGAATTATCAGCTGGAACCGGGTGCATCATTGTGCATCCGATTATGCCACTGCCGCAGGAATTTATGTTGATGGCGCGAAAGATATTGTTATTGAAAACAATATATCAGTCAACAACCAGTATGGTATTGAAGTGGGTTGTGAAAACTCCGGAAAATCGGCATCGAATATCATTGTTAGAAACAACCTTGTTTACAAAAACGCAAATTGCGGAATCGCTTTCGGAGGCTATGATTTTCCTTCAGGATCGGGGAAGGTGGCAGATTCATACTTGAGTGGAAACACCTGCTTCTGGAATGATACAACCAGTACCTGGACCGGTGAGTTGTATTTATCCTATTCGGAAAATTGTAATCTCACAAACAATATATTCTATTCCAATGCCAACAATTTTTTCATTGAACTGGATGCCAACCCAATCGGATTGGAACTCGATCACAATCTCTGGTATTGCCCCGATGGCCAGGAAAACGCAGAATTCTACTGGAATGGCACTGACATATATGGATTTTCACAATACCAGGCAGAGACCGGCCAGGATGAACACTCTGTTTTCGGACACCCTGATTTTGTCAATTCCGTGTCACTGCCCTACGATTTTTACCTGCAATCAGATTCTCCTGCCATTGATGCCGGTGATCATAACTTCGTATCCTCCCCTGATGAAAAGGATCTGAATGGAATGCCACGAATAAACAATATTGTTGTAGATGCAGGCGCCTATGAATTCTATGGAGTCAGGGCATCTCAATTACTTGACATTACAAATGGCTGGAGTGGAATTTCCACTTTTGTGACGCCTGTTGAAAACCAAATGGAATTATTAACAGATCAAATTAGTGATCAACTGGTGGTGATAAAGGATATGCAGTCTGTTTACTGGCCAGGTGGCAACATTCATACCCTTCAAAACTGGGACACCTTTTCAGGATATGCCATTAAATTGAATGGCCCGGGGCAACTGGAAATCTCAGGATTTATTCCTGAATCCAGGGATGTGGAACTCAATGCCGGCTGGAATATCATTCCGGTGTTAAATGAAAATCCGGTTGAAATAAGCGGACTTTTTTCAGGTGTGCTCAATCAGGTTGTTCTTATTAAAGAAGTGGCCGGAACAGGGCTCTACTGGCCGGAGGTAAACATTATTACCATCGATTCGTTATCACCCGGAAAGGCCTATTATGTGCTGGTTGATGGGCCCTGCCTAATAAGCTACTGATAAGCGTGCATAAAAAAGGGCGAACCTGTCTACAGCCCGCCCACACCAGATTTATTAACCTGTATTATCGAAAGAGAAATCCGATTTTCAATCCCATCGAAAAACTAAGTGGAACCTCATCAGAAGCAACAGTATATCCATAATGATAACCCCCATCACTTTGGTTGTCGAAACCATAACCGATACCGCCATAAAAATCCACCAGAAACACATCATCCATTACCCATTGCTTGCCAAGGACCAGTTGAACCGTACCAGAAAAAACATTTTTCTTTTCTGACCCGGACGAACCCATATCACCCTCCAGATGGGCTGATTCCTGCGTATAATATCCAAAAGCTATTTCCGGCTTGAAATAAGAACCCTTTAAAATGTGTGCGTAACGCATGCCACGCATGTAAAAATCAGGGCTTTTAATAAACTTCATACCGAACTTCATAAAGGCCCCGGATTGGTTTACCTGATCCGGATCAATTCCCAGTCCGATAATACCCAACGACCCTTCAATGCTTCTTCCCGGCTTCAGGCTTCTTTCATACGAAAAGGTAGTGTTTCCGGTTAGGGGCGATAAAAAGTCCACCTTGATGGCATTCTTTTTCTGGTCTTCGTACATTTCAGGATCGGTCATCTCATCCTTAAATTCCATTTCACTGCCATTTTCAAAAACGACCTTTGTGATTTTGATTTTATCAATCGTAAAAAAGACATCCTGCGGGTAATCGGGTAATGTATATTTTACTTCATCCATTCCGATCTCCTTTATTTTGCAATTGATCACATCATCATTCTTCTTAAAGATTTGGTCCTGGGCAAGTGCCGGGGGCATTAGTATTCCAGTGAGTAGCAAAAAAATTGCTATAAGTTTGATTTTTTTCATGGCTAAATAATTTGGTGAATACTTCTTGTGTTCAAAGTCGCAGGTTTTTTACAAGGAGTGTGCCAGAACGAAACCAATTGTTAAAAAAAATCTTTATAGTGATTTTGATATAGCGGGGTTGACTCATTACCCTCAAGTACAGATCATTTTAACAATGAATACGGTTGGAAAAAAGAAACTCATTTATTGAAAAAGAATGAATACAATCATTTTATTATTATCTTTGATAAAAAAATTAAAAACATACACAAAAATGAAAAAAAGTATTTTGGCAATATTAATTATTGCAATCACCTATTGTGCCACAGCAAACATAATGACCCCCAGAGCTTATATTTCTGAAATCTTTTTTGACAGTTAAGGGAACTGGACTGTTGAAATAGGATTTTATCAATGGGATATAATGGAAATTGATTCAATCAGATTGGTTACATCAGCGGGAAGCTCGATAGTAGCATCATATATAGTTTTACCCGGGGAAGGTTATCCAAATTTTGACTCTTTATCAATAATTACCAATTCAAACCTTCGTAATCCAATTTCCATTGATCCACAGGGTGACCAAGTAAAATTAATTAGTTATGTTTGGGATGATGACCCATTTGATTCGGTACCATTTGGCAATTTCCCGGGCTCAACACTCGATTGCATCCAGGATGGAGAATCAATAAGTTATATTACCTACGTTCAAAGCATGGGAATTACTGGAGGATTTTGCATGGATATATCTCCAACGATTGGTTACGGAAATGATACAACCGGCGCATTGAGTACTTTTAGTGGACAAATTTTTGACCCTTTTGGGCAAGTGATTAC
>JABMQA010000883.1 GCA_013203545.1 Bacteroidota bacterium | reverse complement strand
GAGTTGAGAGAATGCGGGCGTGAAACGCCCGCATTCTCTCAACTCCACTAAACGCAACCAAATTTGTCATTTCGACCAAAGGCACAAGCGAAGTGCAGTGCCGAAGGGAGAAATCTATTTCTCTTTTCTAAGCATGACACCACTGGGATGGCATCCCTTCCCCCGTAATAATTATCAAATGTCCAATATCAAAAATCTTAAATCGCATTGGAAAACAAAAAGATGTAGCATATCGAATATCCAGTGCAGAATTTTGAAATGGATCTTCGTTTTTTGCATTCTGCGCATTCAAAAACTAACCTGCCAGTCATCAATTTTAAATATTATCAGGAGGGATGCCATCCCTCCGATGCAAGGTTTCCACTCAACCAGCAAGAAAAATCGGGATGATATGGCCACATATATTTCAAAGAATCCAGGGATGGCATCCCTATCCCCGCATTTCTAAGACTCCAACACTCCAATACTCCAACACTCCATTCCCCCAACTCATCCTCCCTTATTCACAGTCAGTTACAATCCGATGTACAGCTAATGTAATGCATCTGTCTATCTTTTGTAAGCCGATATCCAAATAAGTAGATTCATTGTAAGCCCAAAAATTTTGATTCGTTTATTCCGGGATGTTTCTTTGCATCATCAATCGAAAACGATCAATGAAATCCAAAAAGGAAAATAAAAGTGTAAAGAAAGATAAAGAGGTACTCCGGGATTCCCCTGAGGAGAGCCTTAATAAACTTATTGAGGTTTCCAAATTGAAAACTGAAGCATATAAAAAAATTCTTAAGTCACTAAATACTAACAAAAACAAGTAATTATGAAAAAGGTGTATTTATTTTTTGTTTTGATGCTTGGATTCGGCGTTTTATTTAATGCCAATGCCCAGCGTACTTCCCATGGCGACCGCGAAAAGCCAAGCCAACACACACTCAATGTCAGATTTGGCGATATCGTTTATGACCAATCTGCAGATGAGCAATATGGTGGATACATCGTATCCCAGTTTTTTACTGATACTGCAAGTGCAGACCTCTCCAGTGAATGTGCTGACGACTTTGAAGTCCCTGCAGGCGAAACATGGACTGTTGGTTCATTTGGCGTTTGGGGAACATGGTGGACCGATAGCCCAGGTAATCCTGAAAAGATCGACATCTATATTTATGAAGACGATGGTGGAAAACCGGCATTGGATCCTTTTGATTTCTATGTTGAGCAAACCGAATTCTATGCTGAAGAATGGATTGGTGAGAATGATGCTCTTCAAAGTTATTACAACTTTACCTTCCCTACACCTATAGCCTTTACCGAAGGCCATTACTGGATCAGTTTCCAGGTACACGACAGCTACGACAAAGTAGGACAGTGGGGATGGGAAGACAAAACCAACGAAAACTGGGATGTATGGCACTGGCGTAACCCGGGTGGTGGATTTTTTGGTGGTGGTACTAATGAATGGCAACCAAGTACAGCTGTAACTCCTTTTGTTTACAGCCTCGATACCAGGTTTACCCTTTATGGCGAATCTTATGATAATGACCTTGCTGCATTGACAATTACCAGTCCTGTAACCGGTGTACTTACAGCAACCGAAACCGTAACCATGACCATTAAAAACCAGGGTAGCAATACCCAGACCGCTTTTGATGTTGCTTTTTCTGTTGACGGTGGCGCATGGGCTGTTGAAAATGTAGGCGCCCTTGAAATTGCTGCTGAAGGATCTGCTGATTATACCTTTACTGCAACTGCTGACCTTTCAGCCTCAGGTTTCCATGCCGTTGCAGCTAAAACAATGCTTATTGGTGATGAGCAACCTGCCAATGATGAGGCAATGATTGACATTGTAAACTATGGTACCATTTACCCAATGGTGAACCACGATACCGTAGATGTTACAACCTGCTCAGGTACCTTTTGCGATATGGGTGGCGTTGATGGTGGCATCGTTGCTGGCGACAATGGTGTGATTACCTTCTATCCAGGCGAACCTGGTAATAAAATTATGCTGGATTTCTTCGGTGTGTGGGATATTTCACATACAACAGGTGGTATTAAGCCATTCCGTATTTTTGATGGTCCTGATTTGGATTCTCCACTGATTGGCGAATGGACTCAAAACGACTGGAGAGATTACGGACTTAAGCCGGGAATAATTAAAGCATTGGGACCAACAGGTGCTTTAACCATCAGGTATGCATGTCCTACATGGGATAATGTAGAAGGCTGGACAGCCATTGTTTCATGCTACACACAACCGGACGATGACTTTGCCGTAACCCATTTTATTATCGATCCTACGCTGGTTTTCACCGACCAGGATATTGAGCTTACCGCTACTATCCGTAACATTGGTGCCATTGCACAGGATAAAGATGTTACTTTTTATGCTGACGATGTTCCTGTTGGAACAGTAAACTCAGGTACTGTAAACCCAACCGAATCTACAACAGTAACGTATGTACACCAGTTTACCACCTTTGGTGATAAGGTAATTAAGGCTGCAGTTCCTGAAGATTCAGGTGAAGGTGATGACAACTGGATGACGGTAGAAACTTTTGTTTACCTCAACGGATGGTTTATCGAATATTTTGACGATGGATACTTTCCACCCACTGACTGGACTCCTGGTCCGTCGTGGAGCGGAGTTGAATTTGGTTATGAAGGCGCAGGTGCAATGTCATATGTAGAAACCTTTATGGAAGACACCCTTGTTACTCCGCTTTTGACAATTCATGATGGTGATGTGCTTACTTTCGTTGCCAAGACCTCCAACTGGTGGCCAGGTAACATGAAAATTGTTTGGAAAGATGCTGCCGGTGGTCCCTGGCAATTGGTAGAATATGTTGATCTTGGATTCTCTTCTCAATATTTACAAAGGCAGGTAGATGTATCGGTTGCTGCTGGTATTAGCTATCTTGGTTTCGTTAACGTTGGCGATGTTGCATGGTCATGGGGTTCCGAAATTATGATTGACAATGTAATAGGTGTTGGAATCGAATTCTTCTACTACGATTATGATATGAAGATGGTTGAGTTTAACCCAAGCCCAACACCTACAAAGAATGAGCCCATCGACATGGATGTTATCGTTAAAAACAATGGCCTCGTTGCCATGGCTGACGGTGAATATACTGTAAAGATCATGGAGGTTACCGAAGGTGGCGATGTTGAACTGGCATCAGTACCAGGTATTGCGGCCAACCCAACACAAGAAAAAACACATACACTATCCATTACTTTTGATAAAATCGGACCTACAGATGTATATGCAGTTGTTGTTCTAAATCCTGACCAAAACCTTGATAACAACACATCTATTCTTAGGCCGCTTTATGTACAAGCTGCCGGAACCAGTGTAGTTCAGGTTGGTGAAGGTACTGACGAATCATGGCAAATTCCAAACCCATTGGGACAAGCATCTTCTGTAAGTGAAGTGATCTATTCTGCCGGCCTGGTTAACCCAACAGATGTTACTGGTTTTATTACCGGTATGGCGTATCAGTTTAATAACTACAATTCAGCACCAACATTAAATGTTCCAATTATGATTTATGTGGGTGAAACGGATGAAACAAACCTTGGTGGTGGCTTCATTAATGGCACCGAACTAACCAAAGTTGCCGAAACCAACATTGATTTGCAAATGGGCCTTAACCAGGAATTGTATATTCCGTTTACAGTGCCTTACGATTACCAGGGAGGAAATCTTTGCGTGATGTTCTATAAATCAGGGGGTAACGATTGGTTTAACGGTGTAAACTGGATAGGTACCAATACAGGCCCCGTAGTTGACAGCACTGCTGCATATACCTCCTATTATACCCCACCAATTGACCCGAACAACTTGGGTATCTGGATCCCTAACTACGTTCCATTTATGCCAAACACAGCTTTCTACATCGCTGATGTTGGAACTGTTCCTTTGACAGGTGTTGTTACGGATGAAGCAACTGCCCCGGTTGAAGGTGCGTTGGTTGAGGTTGTAGGTTTTGAAAACTCAACCTTATCACTTGCCAATGGCTCCTATGGATTAACTGACCTCCTTGCATGGGAATCAGTTATTCAATCCACAAAATTTGGTTACTACGACAATCCGCAAACCGTTGTCCTGTATGAAGGCGAAGCCAACACCTTTGACTTTACCATGACCCTGTTGCCGGTTGTTACTGTAAATGCCGTGGTAGTTGGAAACGATGACCCGATGCACTATATGGAAGACGCTGAAGTGACTTTTGAAGGTTATTACGACTATGCAACCACTGTAGGTGCAGATGGAACATTTTCTATTCCAGGTGTTTATGGTGATAAGACTTATACCCTCACCATTACCATGGAAGGTTATGAAACTTACGTTGATGATGTTGACGTAATGCAGGCTGACCTTGACCTGGGAACCATTGCACTCACCGAGCTGATGCTGATCCCATTCTATACACAGGCTGTACAGGTTGATCCGGGTTCCGTTCTGGTTAACTGGAATTCACCGCTTGATGGTGTAACTGATGTAGTAACTTACGAATACTATCCCAACAATGGTTACAATGCTGAACTTGGCGAAGAGGTTTGGATTGGTAATATCTTCGAAATGGAAGCAGGTACTATTACTGCTGTATCTATGTCGTGGTCACAATATGGTGAAACATCAGGGCCTGTAAGACTTGATCTTATGGATGATAAAGGCGATATATTCTATTCAAGCGAAGTTTTTGAAACCGTTCATGATGCATGGATTACTATTGATATTCCAAATATTACTTTCGAAGGTGGTATTTTCTATACCATGATTTATTGGGATGGATTGAATCCTGAAATGACTGACTGGTTGACTGCTGATGCTTATGATGTTGGTATTGACTATGCCTATTATATGTATCCTTACATGACAGAACCGGAATTACTTTCAACCTTAATTGAGAACCTGGACATCACAATGGTAATGAATGTTGACATTGTAACTGATGGCGCTGATGGTGGCAGGTACAACGAAGGCTACAACATCTTCCTCGGACCATGGTCTGATATTAACAACTCGGCAGCATGGACCAAAGTAAACGATGAGCCTGTAATGGGTAACGAATATCTTGATCATACCTGGCCACAGCCAACGGAAGGATGGACATACGGTGTACAATCTGTTTATTCAACAGGCGTATCCGATGCAAGTTTTGCTTTACCGATGGTTAACACACCTGGTTTAGCATGTGATAACCCATGGGGTGATGTATATGTAACCGCACTGGTTCATACAATTACTGTTCCCGCCACTGCAAACCCGAATATCTATGGCGAACCACTGGAGCCGGGTGACTGGGTAGGTGTATTCTACATTGATGACAATGGCGACGAAGCCTGTGGTGGTACCGGCATGATCGATGCATTTGGCGGTGCTGTTGTACTGGCTTATGGCGACGATGCTACTACTACCGAAAAAGATGGTTTTGATGCAGGTGAAAAATTCATTTGGAGAATGTTCGCTTGCAACGCTTATATTGAGTATCCTGCAGGAGCAACTTATGATGTTACAAAACCAAACCAGGGTAACTTTGCCGACTTCGGCCTGTCTAAACTTACCAGCCTTGAGGTTATGGTTTGTCAGTATTATTCATTCACAACCGGATGGAACAGCATTTCAAGCTATATCACACCATTCGACGCTGATGTTGAAGTGATGTTTGCACCCATTGTAAATGAACTCACCATCATGAGAAACCTTACCAGTGTTTACTGGCCGGGTGAAGAAATCAACACCATTGGTGATTTCAACAACGGTTCAGGTTATGCACTGAAGGTGACTGAAGATTTGGACTTCGAAATTTGTGGTCCCGACTTCACAACCAACGAACTCACACTTGCACCGGGCTGGTACTATATGCCGAGCTTAAGCGCATGCATGGTGAACACAATGGATCTGTTTGGTAATAACCTGGATGACATTGTGATTATACAGGATCTGATCGGATCAGGCGTATTCTGGCCTGCAATGGGAATTTATTCACTTGAATACCTGGAGCCGGGAAAAGCATACAAGATCAAGGTTGCCAACGAATTCACCATTACATTCCCTGAGTGCGACAGCAGGTCAACAACTCCCGCTTTCTCACAGGTGAATACCATTTCAACACCCTGGGGTGATGTGAATATGACACCGGCATCACAGGTTACCGCATTCATGAATTCAGCCATGGTTGATTTTGTTAAAGGCGATGTAATCGGTGTATTCGGACAGGATAACAACCTGAATGGTTTCATGCAATATGACGGTATGGGACAGAATCAATCGATGATCCTTTTCGGTGATGATGCAACAACCATTGCACAGGATGGATTTACCGAAGGTGAAGCTGCTACTTACAAATTGTACAGAACTTCAACCGGTGAAGAATTTACCCTCGAAGTGGAATATGACCAGGTGATGAACATCTCCGGTAACTACTACTCAGAAAGTTTCGCTGCCATCACAAAGGCCAGTCTGGATATCACCGGTGTTGGAACCGTTGGTGAAGGCAATATCGAAATGTACCCGAATCCCACAAGGGATATGGTTATGATCAGCCTCAGCGGAGCAGATTATGCAACCGTTGAACTGGTTGTTTTCGACACCAAAGGACAGGTGATCATCGAAGAGACTTTCTCAAACGAAATCGAATTGAATGTAAGCTCACTTGAAGTTGGGGTTTACTTTGTTAAAATAAAAGCTAGTAATATTAACGAAATACGGAAACTCGTTATCAGGTAGCTTTTTTCATAAACGTTAGGTAAAAACCCTGCCCGTAACTTGGCAGGGTTTTTTTTGTCTATTTCATATATGATGGACAATTTTTAGGCTTCAAAAAAAACGAAGTACGGATAGTACAAATCAAAAAACTCAGTATGAGTTTTGGCATTGTAGCACGATTGCCGTTGAAGAGGATCCATACAACCCGGTACGGGTCGTGCTATCTAATTCAGCAAGATTAGACCTGAAATAGCGAAACCCCCATAGGGACAGGCCGCTCCTGGTTTTTTGTTGATTCGTTGCTTGTGATTTTTATACAATACCTTTAACCCGTACTGTGTTTCTAAACCATGGGTATTACGATGTTTAATGGTAGTATTTTAACCAAAATGAAAATCAAGGAAATGGTATATCATTTTTGATAGCAGTGAACAGCCCTGGATAATATCTAAAATTCCTTGATATTTTCATTAAATTGGCATATCTTTATGCCGGATTTTTTTTGAACCCAAAAATACAGTGTCATGAAAAAGCTAACAACCCTTTTACTGCTTTTGCTGATTATGCCCTTGCCATCGCTGTATGCTCAAAATGCAAGCTGTGATCAGGCAGGGTTACCTGAAAATGAATCCCAAAAGATGGTTTTGCGCTTGATAACAAATGAATATTGTCCAGCCTGGACAATAAATCAACAGGAATACATTTCAGGGGTCAGCCTTGGAAATATCAACATCGGAAGCGGGTGGCAGGATAGCATTGCTGATTATACTGTATTTCAGACGGGATTGACTGAATTATGGCCGGAGCAGATAACGGTTTCGATTGCAAATTCACGCCCAAACGACAGCGTTTTTGTCTGGATAGACTGGAATCAGGATTTTATTTTTGAAACAGGAAACAATGAAGAGTACATATTAGCGAATGAAACCGGATCATGGGAATCCTTTACGGGCTTCATTACCGTTCCGGGAGAAGCACCCACTGGAATTCACCGGATGAGGATACGGCTGACCTATAATTCAACCCCAGAACCTTGCGGAGATGCTGAGTATGGCGAAATTGAAGATTATAGCGTTGATGTTTTTACTATTCCTGAAAATGATATTGGTGTTGAAGAAATCAGATCTCCATGGGAAACGCACAACATAAGGTATGATATGATTACCATTCGCATAAAAAATTTCGGAAGTGCCACACAAAGTAACTTTCCTGTTTCATATATCCTGGAGGGAGGAACAGAAGTGTTCGGAATGGTTAAAGGGCCCCTGTTAACCGGCGAAACATTTGATTTTACATTTAATGGTTTTGCTTATTTCTGTCCGTTTGGCACGAATTGTACCTTAAATGCCTGTACCATGCTTCCCGGTGATCAAACACCGGATAATGATTGTTACTCATTGACAATTGTTAACGATTGGCCGTTTTATTGCGATTGCTCAACAACTGTTGAGGATGAATATATTGCCAATGTATCATTCGGAAGTATCAATAACAGCAGTGTCTGGTGGAGTGGAGTTGCTGATTATACGGATCAATATACAATTATTGGAGCCGATAGTTCTGAAAATATTACCGTTTTAAATGGTAATGCATGGGCAAGTGATAAGGTATATGTCTGGATCGATTGGAATGAAGACCTGTGGTTTGAGGAGGATAGTCCACCTGAAAGATATATATTGAACAATGTTGGCGGAGCCGGGGAAATGTTTACCGGTAATATTACTGTTCCATCAGGCCAAAAAAGCGGTGACTACAGGATGAGAATCCGTATGACCTACAGCAGTATTCCTTTTCCATATGGAAATTCCACTTACGGTGAAGTAGAAGATTACACCATTATTGTGGAAGCAACCACACCTCCCGAAATCAACTTAAATCCCAAGACAATAAACCAGGAACTATTTGTTGGTCAGATTCTATCACAGGCCGTTTCAATATCAAATCCGGGAGATGATACTTTAACCTTCGACATCAGCCTGAAT
>JABMQA010000882.1 GCA_013203545.1 Bacteroidota bacterium | reverse complement strand
TCCCAACGATGCCATCTTTTCGGCGTGGACAAGCTGCGATTGGGTTGATCTGAGATTTACCAGCAAAAGGTTCAGTTTTGTGTTCAGTTTGTTCTTTTCGATGAATCGGATAAGAAATATTACAGCCAGTATTAGCATAACCCCCATTCCAAACAGGATAAAATTCCGTACGATTTTTTGGCGGTCGATTTCGGCCTGCTTGAGTTGAAGTATTTTTTGATGGCTTTCGTTCTGCAATGCCTGCTTGTTTTCAAATTCCAGCTTGTTTGTCAGCTTTGTGATTTTTTCGAGATTTTCAGCAACAACTATTGAATCTTTTACCTGGCTGTACATTTTTATGTTGAAGTAAGCGCTTTCGTAGTCACCAAGTTTGAAATAGGTCTCTGCAATACTTTGGTAAATATCCCCCAAAAACAACAGGGCTGATTTCGGAGCAGCCTTTTCGGCTTTTCGCAGCCAGTTCAGGGCGACCCTTGGATTATCCCAGGCAAGATAGATTTTGGCGATATTCATGGATGCCAGGGCTTCGCTGGTGCGATCTTCAATTTCGCGGCTTAGCTCCATCGCTGAAGTAAATTGGGCCAGTGCTTTATCGAAATCATGCAATTTCAGATAAGCACCCCCCAGGTTGAGATATGCATCAATAATGCTGATTTTAAATCCCGCAAGTCTTGCATACCGCAAGCACTCTTTATATTTGTTAACTGCCTCAGGATACATGGCTAAATCCTCATAAATATTTCCAATATAAATGTAGGATGCAAAAATATCATACACCTCGTTGGATTTTATCCTTATGGCTAAAGCCGACTGGTGTTGTATTAAGGCTTCAACAAGGTTACCTGCGTTCATATTTGTAACGCCCATATCGTTGTAAATCCTTGCAATTCCCAGGGAATCGTTCATCAGTATAAAAATTTCAAGCGCTTCGTTCTGACTATTCAGGGCATCTTCCCATCTTTCAACGAAAAGATAAACAAAGCCCATTGCCAGTAGTCCCTCAACCATGTTGGTGCTGTCGCTAATTTGCCTGCTTATCTTGAGGGCTTCTATCAGGTTTTCCATAGCGTCACCGTAAGAGCCCATGTTTCTTTCTACAATGGCTACATTGGTCAACTGACTGGCGAGTCCGCTTTGATTGCCGGTTTCCCTGATCAAATCCAATGACAACAAATGGTTTTTTAATGCCAATTCGTTCTGACCGGCAAAATCATAAATATTACCGATGGTAGCAAAAATACCCGCTTCTAATATCTTATCACCGGTTTCCCTTATCAACATCAGTGCGTTTTGAAGGGTATCAATAGCAGCATCCTTATTTTCAATTGCGATTCCTTTTGCAAAATAACGAAGGCTGATTGTTTTGAGTTTTTTACATTGATTCAGGTATTCCGGGTTATTTTTCGCCATTTCAGAATTCATCATGGTATCCGAAAGTTTCAAAGCACCGGAGGCGTATTTAAGGCAACTGTCGTTTTTATTATCCATGTAATATTCAAAGGCCAGTTCATTCAATAACCTGATGCGGGTTGTGTCATGTGAAGATTCAGAAATTATTTTACGTAAAGAATCGATACTTTCATAACGTTTCGCAGCAAAACCTTGCGGCGCAAAAGACAGTATTATAAAAATTGATAAAATGTATGAAGCCTTTGTTTTCATTTGTTGTGAAAATTATAGTGGTAAATTGATTATAAATGTTGACCCTTCACCTTCCGTCGTTTCAACTTTCAACTCTCCACCATGTGCTTTTATGATGTCGTAACTCATGCTTAATCCCAGGCCTGTTCCTTCGCCGGTTGGTTTGGTGGTGAAAAAGGGTTGGAATATTTTATCCATTACCTTTCCGGGGATACCATTTCCATTGTCTTTCACCCGAACCTCTACTTTATTATCCAGATTTTTCGTACTGAGAATAACCAAAGGTCTATAACCATCAGGCTGTTGTATCTTTTTCTCGGCAACCGTATAAAATGCATTATTTATCAGATTAAGCAATACCCTGCCGAAATCCTGGGGTACGACCTTAACTTTGGTCAGGCTCTCGTCAAAATCTGTTTGAAAATCCGCGTTGAATGATTTATCCTTCGCCCTCAATCCGTGATAAGAAAGCCTCAAATACTCATCAGCCAGGACATTGATATCGGTTGGCACTTTTTCGTTTCCGTTGCTACGGCTGTGTTGCAACATACCCTTTACGATACTATCAGCCCGTTTACCATGGTGGATTATCTTTTGTTCATTTCCGGCAATATCGTCTGCTATGGCCTTTACTTCCTCAAGATCGCCGTTGTCTATTCCCTCCTTCAACTCGGCAATCAGTTCTGCATTGACCTCCGAAAAATTGTTGATAAAATTGAGCGGGTTCTGTATTTCGTGGGCAATACCGGCCGTAAGTTCGCCCAGTGAAGCCATTTTTTCGGAATGGATCAACTGGGCCTGCGTTGCTTTTAGGGTAGTATAAGCTTTCTCAATCTCCTTAGCTTGCTCAAGTTCCTTCTCTTTGGCCTGCCTTTTTGCTTTTTCGACCAGTCGGCGGCGTTGAATCCGGTCAATAACAATAATTCCGGCAATAAAGAGCAATCCATACAAAATGTAAGCCCACCAGGTAAGCCACCAGGGTGGTTCAATCTCAAAACTCAGGCTTGCACCATCTTCATTCCAAACGCCGTTGCTGTTGGCCGCTTTAACGCGAAAAGTATATTTGCCGGCTGGCAGATCGTAATAAAAGGCGGCCCTCAGGTTTCCCACTTCCCGCCAATTATTGTCATAGTTCTCCATTTTGTAGGCAAATATATTCCTTGAAGGGTTGTCGTACTGGATTCCGGTGTAGTTTATTGAAAGATTATTTTGATTGTGGGATAACTCAATTTCGTCCATAATTGTGGACGAATCCATGTTTTCCGAATTCAATGCAATGGATTGATCAGCAACTTTAAAACCCGTTATGTAAACCTTTGGTGCCTCTGAATTTTTTGCAATATCATCCGGATTAAAATAGGTAATGCCATTGTTGCCGCCAAAAATGAAATAATTGTCTGAGGTTTTAAGGCAGGATCCATCGGCATATAAAAGGCCCTGGATTCCATCCTTGAGCGAAAAATTGGTAAATTGTTTGTCATCCCTGCTGAAACGGCTGATCC
>JABMQA010000881.1 GCA_013203545.1 Bacteroidota bacterium | reverse complement strand
TTGCCGGTTTCAGGTTTGAAGGTTTCAAGTTTTAAGGTTTCAGGTTGGCAGGTTTCAGGTTAGCAGGTTTCGAAAGTTGGCGACTGAGCGGAGTCGGAGTCGGTTGGTAGGTTTGAATGAAATATGTTGAAATTGAATGAACCCGTAACCCGCACCATTCAAAAGTAGAATTCAGTTTGGATTACAATGCCCTGGGAGGAAAAATTTTCGGAAATTTTTCCGGGTTAGGGATTTTGAAATAATGAGCTAATAAAAACTAAATCGTATGCCATTTCTAAAAATATTGTCCAACAACCGCATTCAGGGTGCAGATGACCTTCTGGTAAAATCATCCGCACTTCTATCGGAAATATTAGGTAAACCCGAAAAATACATCATGATCTCAATCGAAGAAAACCCTGAAATGATGTTTGGGGGAACCGACGATCCGTTGCTGTATATTGAGCTGAAGAGTATTGGTTTGCCCAGGGATCGAACAAAGGAAATATCTCAAAAGCTCTCCATGTTTTTGAAAGATGAAACCGGGGTGCCAGTTCACAGGATGTATATCGAATTTTCGGATGCGGAGCGTTCGATGTGGGGATGGAACGGATCGACCTTTTAGTAGTATCGTTGAGGTGCCAAAATGTACGATTGCAGATTGATGATTTCAGATGGCTGGCTCCGAAAAAGACACTTTCAATTAGGGGTGCCATCCCTCCAAATGTGAATCTGCCAGCAAACCAAAAGTATATATTGTGATGGGGATATCGTTAATCTTCAATCTCAAATCATTTTATAAAACCACCGCAAACGTGGTTCCTTCCGCTTCAATCGATTGTACTTCAATAGTGCCCCGGTGTAACCGGATAATCTCCCGTGAAATGCTTAATCCCAGTCCCGATCCGCCTTTCCGGGTGCTGAAGAAGGGGATGAAAATTTTATCCAAATTCTCCGCCTTTATTCCGTGCCCGTTATCCGAAACCCTGATCACGGCCTTACCACCTTCACTTATTTGGGCAGCAACAGAAATTTCAGGCCGGCCGTTCTTTTCGCAGGCATACATGGCATTGAGGATCAGGTTGAGCAAAAGCCGCTGTATCATCTCCTGATCCGCAAATAGTTTAATTTGACCGGGGGGGATATCTGTTTTGATGGCTATGTTCCGGCTGTCCAGTTCTGGTTTCACCAGGTTTACAACATAGGTGATGATATTGCCTGCATCTACATGATCAAATTTCGGTTGTGGCAGGCTGGAAAGGTTTTTATAATCATCTGCAAACTTGAGCATGCCCCGGCTTCGGTTTTCGATGGATGAGATGCTGTTTTTTAAATCAACAAAATCATCACCTGTTAATACAACATGCGCATTGGTTTCACTGCTGAATTCAGCAAGTAAATCTTTCATGGCTTTGCTTAATGAGGCAATGGGTGTTGCCGAATTCATAATTTCATGCGTGAGTACCTGTATCAGCTTTTTCCATGAATCGAGCTCATTTTCCTCCAATTCGTTTTTAATGTCTTTGAGCGATATAAGAGTCAGTTCCTGATTTCCCAGCGTAAAAAATGTCCTTTGCATGGCAAGCTGGTACAAGCGGCCTTTAATGGATATTTTAATGAGTTCTTCTGTCATTTTTTTTGAAACCAGGGTATCGTAGAGGTGTTTGCTGATCCGCTCGATCTGGTTAATGTTACCCATCTGATGAATGCCAAATAGTTTCAGGGCTGCATGATTTACCAGACGGATTTTGCCATTTCCCTCAAAACATAACAACACTGTTTTGATATGGCTTACGATGGTTTGCAGATACTGATAATGCAATTCCTTTTCGATCCTGATATGCTGAAATTCTTTGGAGATTTCTTTAAATGCGAACTTATACTCCGGTATATCCTTTTTCAGTTTTTCGTCGTAATAGTAACCGGTAAAATCCCTGTATTTGATCGACATCAGGAATTTTTTAAACTCACGTTTCCAGTTTTCGGTAAAATAGATCAGCTCTGCAAGGATGGTTAAACTCAAAACGCCCAATACAGTACTGGTTACATACCACTGGGTTTGGTACAGGGCAAAGGTGAAGAAATACATACTTATACCGAGTACAATAACCCTGGTAATGATTTTAAAACGATAGCTATAGGTCATATTTTTCCATTTTTCGATACAAGGTAGTGCGGCCCAGGCCCAGTTCCTTTGCGGCATTGCTCAGGTTGCCGCCATGCTTCAACAGCGCCTTTTCGATGGCTTTTTTTTCAAGTTCTTCAAGGTTTAGGGAACCCTCATTGGTAGTTGTGTGATTAACAGTTGAGAGCATAAAATCATCCGGATTAATGCTGTTTCCTTCGGCCATGATCACGGCACGTTCGATAATATGTTGCAACTCCCTTACATTTCCGGGCCAATTATAACGGAGGAGCTTTTTTTGGGCACCCGGTCCCATGGTCAGCTCTGACTTGTTGTATTTTTTACTGTATATTTCCATGAAATGTTTTGCAAGGAGTGGAATGTCCTTTGCCCGCTCACGAAGGGGCGGTACCCTGATCTCAACGGTGTTTATCCTGAACAAAAGGTCGTCGCGAAAGGTATTCCGGATGATCATTTCCTGTAAGGGCATGTTGGTGGCCGTAACCAGGCGGATATCAACCGGGATGGGTTTTGACCCGCCGATGCGCATTATTTCACGGTTTTGCAAAACCGAAAGCAATTTCGCCTGAAGTGGTAACATCAGGTTGCCGATTTCATCCAAAAAAAGTGTTCCACCATGTGCCAGTTCGAACCTGCCGATCCGCTGTTCCCTGGCATCTGTAAAGGCACCTTTCTCATGACCAAACAGTTCGCTTTCAAAGAGTGTTTCGGGTATGGCGCCCAGGTCGACATGAATAAATATTTTGTCGCTTCGCAACGAATTCTTGTGCACATCACGGGCAATAAGTTC
>JABMQA010000880.1 GCA_013203545.1 Bacteroidota bacterium | reverse complement strand
GTCAAATCCCCAATTTACAAATCATCCTTTTTCGTCAAAACCCCACTATCCAAACCTCCTTATCTCCCCGCTCTTCAGCCTTCTGAAATAGGATTGCATATCTCTTTTCACTTCCGGTGCCAGGATAACAAGGCCGATAATATTTGGAAAGGCCATACAAAGCACCATCATATCTGAAAAATCCATTACCACATCCAGGGTGGAGGAGGCCCCGATAATGATGGCCGACAAAAAGATTAGCTGGTAAATAGTATTGGACACCCGGCGGGTTTTAAACAGTTTTGCGCTCCAGCCGCCGAAGAGGTAATCGAAACCTTTTAAACCATAGTACGACCAGGAGATGAGCGTGGAAAAAGCAAACAATGTTACTGCCAGCAACAGCAGGTAGGGAAACCAGGGAAACACCGAACCAAATGCTGCCGATGTCAGTTCAACGCCTTCCAGCGTGGTAGGGGTTTCGGTATAACCTGTAAAAATTATTACCAGTGCGGTCATCGTACAGATAATTATCGTATCGACAAAAGGGCCCAGCAGGGCCACGATGCCTTCACTAACCGGTTCGTTGGTTTTGGCTGCTGCGTGTGCGATTGATGCCGATCCTACGCCTGCTTCATTTGAAAATGCACCCCGCTGAAACCCGAATATCAAAATCCCTATAAATCCACCCTTCATGGCCTCAGGCGAAAACGCCCCGTTTATGATCAGACTTATTGCATGGCCTGTATTTTCGATGTTCATGCCTATGATAACAAGAGCTGTCCCTACATAAAGCAAAGCCATGAAAGGAACAATTTTGGACGTGACCCTGGCGATACTTTTTATGCCGCCAATGATTACCAGGCCTACCAGCACGGCCATCGCCAATCCATACCAAAAACCATGGTGTTGCATCATCGGGAAAAAGGATTCGAACTGCTTGAATGCCTGGTTGGATTGTAGCATATTTCCCCCTCCCACCGAACCACCAATTACCAGGATGGCAAATGTTACGGCAAGGACATGGCCTAAAATTCCCAATTTTTTCTTTTTCAAACCATTGCGGAGGTAATACATCGCTCCCCCCGATACGTTTCCCGATTTATCGATCCTACGGTATTTTACCCCAAGGGTACACTCAACAAATTTTAACGACATTCCCAGAAACCCGGCTAAAACCATCCACAAAGTAGCTCCCGGGCCACCAATTCCAACGGCAAGCGCTACCCCTGCAATATTTCCCAAACCTATTGTTGCCGATAATGCCGTGGTCAGGGCCTGAAAATGAGATACCTCACCTCCGGAACCCGGTTTATCGTATTTTCCCCGGATCAGGTTTATCGAATGTTTAAACCCCCGGATATTTACGAACCGCATGAAAACGGTAAAAAACAATCCGCCGAAAATCAACCAAAGTACGATCAGTTTTAATGGCGCTTCAACAACTTCACCATCTTTATTCAAAACCGGATCACCGGCATCATCGCGAACCACTTCATCGTAAACTCCGGCATATGAAAAGGGATCCCAGAATAGTACTTCACTCAGGGCATTCACAACGGGTGTAAACAATTCATTGATGTGCTGGCTGAGGGTCAGGGCCTGATTTGGTTTAACAGTAGCGGTATCTTGCAGAGGGATTTCCTCAAGGAATTGAGGAAGTGCAGATGCTGATACAACATGCAGTGATGAATATAGACAGATCAATAAAAAGAAGCGGGATAATACCTTCATTTATGACACCGGCTTTATTTATGTTCCTTCGTTTTCAATTCCCTCATGGCCCTGAAATATTTCCTGGTTTCATTCATTATCACAGGCGTTAACAACAGGAGTGCGATCAGGTTGGGGATGGTCATAAAGGTGATCACCATATCCACAAAATGCCATACAATGTCGATACCCCAAACGGAACCTAAAAATACAAACAGCGCGTACACATAGTAAAATGGTTGTATGGCTTTTTCTCCGAGCAGATAATTTGCAGCTCTGGTTCCATAATATGACCAGCTGATAACAGTTGAAAACGCAAAAAGCATTAGCCCGACTGCAACAATATGACTACCCATAAAATGGAGTCCGATTTCCCCAAGTCCGATTTCCATAGCCCGTATGGTCATACTCACACCCATATCCACCCCCTGTCCGTGCCATGCACCTGTAAGGATGATCATCAACGCAGTGAGTGTGCAGATAATGAGGGTATCGACCAGTGGCCCTATGGAGGCAACCAGTCCTTCCCTTGCAGCGTACTCTGTTTTAGCGGCAGCGTGTGCGATAGGCGCTGACCCCTGGCCGGCCTCATTTGAAAACAGCCCGCGCCTTACACCCCAAACCAGCGTCATCATAAATGTTGATCCGAAAAAACCACCGGTAGCAGCGGTTCCTGTAAAAGCATCAGAAACAATCAAAGCAAATGCTGCCGGAATTTGATCATATTGTAAGACTACAATCGTGAGTGTTGCCAAAACGTACAATATGGCCATAAACGGTACCAGTTTTGAGGTAACCTCGGCAATACGCTTTATCCCCCCAACCACAACAAGTAATACCAACAGGGTGATTACCATTCCTGTCCATACAACCGGGATTCCATAACTTGTGCTCAATGCATCCGCCATCGAATTGGCCTGGGCCATGTTACCGGTACCCAAAGAGCACATTACGGTTGCAATAGCAAAAATAACCGCCAGAACCTTTGCAAGCGGGCCGAGTTTGCGCTTCAATCCGTCTTCCATGTAATACATCGGGCCTCCCGAAACCGAACCATCCGAATTAAACCTGCGGTATTTATGTGACAGGGTACATTCGGCATACTTCAGGATCATGCCTAAAAATCCGGTAATCCACATCCAGAAAATAGCGCCGGGGCCACCCAGGTAAATGGCGAGTGAAACACCAACGATGTTACCGGTACCTATAGTTGCCGAAAGCGCAGTGGTTAAAGCCTTGAAATGGTTCACATCCCCCTTGTCCTTTTTCCGGTCGTACTTCCCGGCAATTATCCTGATTGTGTGATACAGTTTGGTGACATTAAGAAACCGAAGCTTAAAAATAAAAAATATACCTGTGGGGATGAGCATTAAGAGTACAGCATAACCCCCAACATATTCGTTGTAGGCTTGTATGGCGCTGTCGATAGCCAGTAAAATTTCGTTCATATTCAAAATATTTCTTTAATAATTATATCAGAACCAGATTCCTGCTTACCGGAAATCCATGTAATTTTTAAACCCGGATTACCGGTAAAATTTACCTCACCCTGAAACCAATTCAGTGTTTCACCAGAGAATATAGGTAGGAGAGCAAAAATGTGAAAACTTTTCTAATTGACAAAGCGTTGCGGTAGTTTAGAGTTATTCAAAGGAAGGGGTAAGGCTGAATCGTTCATCATCGTATCAGGTGATTATTAAAAGAGCCCACCCCGAAAAGTGTTTGTATGTCACCAAGACTCTAAAACTCTAAGAAACACAAAGGCTAAAAAACTAACAATTAATCCTTTGTGGATCCTAGTGACTTTGTGTTTTATGCCAGAGGCATCACTTTGTGAGTGGCATTTTTTATTTTTTGATATTTCGGAGTAGGCTCTTAAAATGATCACAAACCTTTTTACTATAAATGAAAGAAGGTAATAAAGCTGGTGTGGAACAAGCTGCATGATTTTATTAGATTCCCAGGATTCATTGAAATTTGACATCAAAATGGATTGGATGTCCCATTAAAATATTCCATGGAAAGTTGATTCATACATCCTATATTTGCAGGCTTTACCAATAAATCGAATGCATGAAAAATCCTTTGCTTATTCTTGTTCTGGTTTTCACAACCTTAAACATATCTTCGCAAACCTATCTGAAAGGATATCAAAAATCCATTAAAGGTGAAGAATTACAATACCATTCCCCCCAGCCCGATGCCGGTATATCCTTACTTGTAAGGTCGGAAGATGCAAAAAACTACATCGAATGGGAAACAGAACCCGTCAGTGACAAACATGACGCGGGAAATACCCGGTTTTTAATGCTTGTCGGAATTGATGTGAATGGTGAGGATCCGCATAGCTGGGATATTCTTATTAACGGCGATAAATATTTCACCATCTCCTCACCCCACGATACGCTGAATAAAAACTTAAGCTGGCCAGGACCGGATGGATCGCTTCTGGAGTTCCGGACCACCGAAATTGATAAGTATGGCGATTTCATGGGATATCTGACCCTGACTTTAAATTGTGACAAATTTGAAGCAGGTAATCCTGTCCGGATTAAAGTTATTGGTGAAAATGCCAAAAGCCGGACGTGGTTCATGGTTTTTAAATATCCAACTGAGGATTATGTGAAAGTCTCTGCTGAAAATGCTGTTAGAAACGGGCCGGAGGGCGAAACACAACTGTTGAAAACAGAGGTTGCATATTTTGGTGAACCGGTACTGGCAAGTTTTGAGGTAGGAAACGAAAAATTCTACAAAGAGCTGCAATTTGGCTACAACGTGCATTATATCGAAGTGCCGAAAATCGCAATTGTGACTGAAATACCGGTACAGGTTAAGATCGGTGAGGAGATTATGACCGATGAAACAGTATCGATATCACCGGTAAAGTCCATGACCATCTATCTCCTTCACCATTCGCATGTTGATATCGGATACACCCATGTACAGGAAGAGGTGGAAAAATTGCAATGGCAATGGCTCGAAAAAAGCATCGAACTGGCAAAGGAAACAAAAGATTTTCCTGTGGAAGCACAGTTTAAATGGAATACAGAGGTAATGTGGGCGCTTGATTCTTACCTGGCACAAGCCGATGAGCAGAAAAAAAATGATTTAATTGAAGCCCTCAGGAATGGGTCGATAGCGCCAAATGGCATGTTTGCCAACGAGCTTACCGGACTCTGTAACCAGCAGGAGATGTTCCGGCTTTTTGAGGCAGCCAGGAATTTGCAATCAGAAAACAGGATAAAGGTAAATTCCGCCATGATAACCGATATCCCCGGATGGTCGTGGGGTGTGGTACCGGCAATGGCAGGTAGTGGGATAAAGTATTTTTCGGCAGGCACAAACCCTGGGCATCGAATTGGGGACATCGTCAGCGAACTTGGCGACAAACCCTTTTACTGGATTTCACCCTCCGGTGAGGACAGTGTTTTAACATGGATACATCACAGTGGTTACGCACTGTTTCATACCGGGCTTGGAGGTTCGGTTACTACAAACCTCCTGACTGAAGCGAAAGTTTTTCCCTACCTCAACTGGCTTGCCGAGAATGAGTATCCATACGACATGACTGTCTTGCGGTACAATATTGGGTCGGACAACGGTCCCCCGGATGCCTTGCTAAGTAAAACCGTAAGGGATTGGAATCAGGCTTACAGTTCACCAAAGTTGGTTATTTCCACGGTTTCTGAGGCCTTCTCATTGTTAGAACAAAAATATGGCAACCAGCTTCCCCGCCTGAAAGGTGACCTGACAGGATACTGGGAAGACGGCGCGATATCGTCAGCCCGTGAAACTGCCATCAACCGGGACAATGCCACCCGGGCAGGGCAAATTGAAACTCTTTATGGAATATTGGCCGAAAGGGGATACCCTGAAAATGAATTGGATGCAATCTGGAGAAATATCCTGCTTTTTGATGAACATACCTGGGGATCGTGGAATTCGATTTCTGAACCCGGATCACCTTTTACACTGCAACAGTGGCAGACGAAAAAGTCTTTCACTGAAAAGGCGCAACAGGCTATTGATGAGATGATGCAGCATGCGCTTAAAGGCAGGAAAAGCAGGGATGGGGAGCTGAATGCTTTCGAAGTCATCAATACATGTTCGTGGGCAAGGTCGGGTTATGTGTACCTTTCCGTTGATCAAGTACCTTCTTCTAAAACGCTGGTTGACCACTCCGGAAAACCAATTCCCATGATGGCAGCCAATGAAAGGATGAATAAATATTTTGTGGCAGATGTCCCTGCATTCGGATCGGTGGTTTATGAAATTGCTGATAAAAAATCTGAAGGTAAAAGGAAACCGGTAGAAATGAATAAACAAATCGATACCAAACAATTTACCCTTATTTTTGATCATGATAATGGTTCGATTAAGGAGCTTTACTGGAAGGGTAGTAACGGAAATATGGTTGATCTTTCGCAGGGAGTGGGATTAAATCAGTATCTGTATGTAAAGGGCAGGGATCCGGTTGCGCCGGTAACAGCAAGGGTATCCGGGATTTATCAGAAGTATCCGGAGAAAGTTTTTATCGAAATGGAGGCGCCGGGGTGTAAGAGCCTGACTTCAGAAATTGAGGTTATTGATGAACTGTCGATGGTATGCATCACCAACATCCTCTACAAATCTAAAAATTACAATCCTGAAGCTGTTCATTTTGCATTTCCTTTTAAGATCGACAACGGCGTGATGCATTACGACCTGGCGTTTGCCGGTTGTATTCCTGAAAAAGATCAGCTTCCCGGTGCAAACAGGAATTTTATTACCATCGAAAATTATGTGGATATCTCCAATGAAGATTTCGGCATTACCTGGTCGAGTCCCGATGCACCGTTAATCGAAGTGGGTGAGATGATGAACGACCCCATTTCGTATGGATACGTTGATCATCTGGATCAGTCCCAAACCTTTTATTCCTATGTGATGAACAATTACTGGGAAACCAATTACCTGGCAACGCAGGAAGGTTTGGTAACTTTCAGGTATCTTATCCGGTTTCATGATGAATTTGATGCAGCCGATGCCGAAAAAGCCGGTATGGATGCCCGGACTCCATTCATAGTGTATCCGGTTGATCCGGGCCGGAAATCCATAAAACCGCCTTTTGAAGTTGATAATGAGGATATCATCGCATTTGCTGTTAAACCGGCTTTTGATGGTGTAGTCATGTCGTTGATGAATTGCTCGGACCAATCCGTTACACTGAAGCTTAAAAAACTGGGGGATGAAGTATTCCTGACAGATGTTGATGGAAGAAAACGCCTGCCTGTTGAGGGTACGATTGAATTTCCGGGATATGGGATCCGGCATTTGTTTGTGAAATTGAAATCCTGACAGGGTTCCAAACCCTGTCAGGGTTCACAAAACAATAACCTTCTTCTCCATTGTATTTTTACCCACCCGAATACGGATAATATAGGTTCCCGAGCCAACCCTGTTCCCTTCCCCATTTTCAAGATTCCAGTTGATTTTATGCAATCCCCGCTCAAAATAGGTATTGGCCAGATGCGAAATATATCGGCCATCCAGTCCGACTACAGTGATTTTTATGATGTCCGGTTGATGCACATAAAAAGGGATTTCAACCGGTCCGCCTGCCGGATTGGGATAAGGATTTTGAAGGAATACATCAGGTATATCTGCCCCTGGTTGAATTCCCACAGATGATTGATTCTCATATGCGCCCATATCTATTCGCCCGTTAACGATCCTTACATCTCCTTCAAGATCATACGCAGGAATCATGAGTCCGGATGTATCAACGGTTCCAGTGTTGACGCACGGTGAGCTTTCCGCCAGTCCGCAATGGAAGGGGGCACCACCCGTGAATTCAGGATCATCATCGATGTTGTTTTCATATATCCCCGAAAATGCCGATCCACCGGTTCCCTGAAATGCAAGCGGACCACCCTCGATATCATTGAAATAAAAATCGGGCTGGGATAGCAGATCCCATAAATATACCTGGCTCGGCTCCCCTGCATAGCCTGTATTTCCCCAGATGATATTGTTGTAAAGTTTTGGTACAACAGAATCCTTACAATAAAAACCTCCGGCTGCACCCCAGTTGTTGGCAATGGTGTTGTTCACATAGGTTGGACTACAATCGCCAGTGGAAATTCCGCTGCCGAAAAAGGTTGCCCCGTTGTTGATCACCAGGTTGTTGTTGATGGTATGATGGCAGGTTTCGATGTGCAGGATCCCGAATCCACCACCCAATGCACTGTAATTGTTATCGAAAATATTATGACTCACCGGGCAGTCCGTAAAACGGATGCAGAGTCCGCCACCGATACCCGTGGATGCGTTGTTGTAAAAAACATTTTTACTGACGATCGGCACACCCCAATCGGAGCAAACAGCTCCACCGTAGCCATAGGGTGCCACCGGAAGTCCTGCGCGATTTCCTGAAAAACTGTTGTTGTTCAGCAGGATGTTTGCGTTTTCGAGGTAAACTGCGCCACCGTTGTATTTAGCGAAATTGTTTTCAAAAACGCACTGGCTGATATGTATCTTATTTGTGTTGCGAATACAGATGGCACCCCCATAATTGTAAAGGGAATCCATGGTAACTGCTTTTCCAAAATTAAATACACAATGGCTGAATTTGGATGAATCCACAATGGTATTCTGGTCGATAAACCTGATGCCTTTCCAGCCACCATCGGGAATGGTATCGTTATAAAATCCGGTGGTGTCGCTGATGGTAAAATGAACGGGTTGGGATGCCGATCCCAATGCATTCAACGATCCGGATACTTCGAAAAAGTATCCGCCCTGGAACTCAACGGTTACACCCTGGTTGATGAGCAACGTTTCAACTTCACGTAAATAGATATCATCGATAACCTTTACGGTATCCACATTCCAGGTGCCGGATACGTTGCCTGAAACGGTTATGGATTCGGAAAGGGATATTTTCGGGAGTAGAAATGTCAAAATAATGATTGCAGGTAGAAAGTAGCGTTTTTTCATGGTTTTGATTTTGATTAAACTGAATATTGCCGGCAAAAATAGTTAATCATTTTGAACATGAATTTGGAATTAATCCTTTTTCACTGTTGTCCGATAAGATTATTAGGCTCTTAATTTACATAACTAACCAATTCGGATGCTATATCATTCTATATCGTCACGTGATTTCTATCATCGAATTGCACGAATTAAAATTCGTTTAATTCGTGCAATTCGATGATAGCTTTTTTCTTTGATCCCGAAAGCATTCGGGATAGATTGGTGTTGACTGTTTTGACTGAAGGGATGTTCCCACGATGTGGTTTTTTTCAGTCTTGTGCTGAAATCAATACAAAGAATTTTGTCGGACAGTAGTGATTCTTTTTATATATTTGACGAATCAATACCAACGCTGTAAATAACTCAAAACCCTTTTGTCATGAAAAAAAAATGTTTGCTTTACTGCATCCTGCCTGTTTTACTCATTATTTTGGTAGCTTCTTCAACCAATGCTCAAAGTATTTGGTCAACTCCACAGCCATTTACTACATCAATGTCTGATAAGTCAAATCCTTATTTGTGCATTGTTAATAATTTTGGTGAGATTCTTTTGTGGGAAGAAAAGGCAGATAGCAATTTTACGGCCATTTACTATAAAAAGTATCTTTCTTCTGAAGATCCGTTTATACTGTATTTCGAATCCGGAGTGGATTTGAGAAATCCTCAGGTCATGGAGGCGTATGGTAATTCAGATACTTTATTCTATGTATTCTTCGAGAAGGATTATGGAAATAAAACTGAGATTTATTATGCTAAATGTGCTGCTGATGGTGGTGTTTCTAGTCCGGTTCCGTTTGCAGTACAAGGTGATTACAACCTTTGTTACATGGCAAACAATGAACTGGTTGCCTGGATTTCTGATAGTAATCTGCTTGTTTCCCAGCGGGAATATTTAGGTGGTATATGGGGATTTTCAGCCCCCGATACCTTGTATTCAGGAAATATTACTGATTTGGCCCTTTTGGATTACAATTACCTGAGTTGGTTGTTGGATGGTGAACAGCAGGATACCATCCTTTATAGCTTCCTTCATTACCAAAACGGATGGACAACACCAGATGTAATTGCCACTGAAACCGAAATTGTTTCACTGGAAGGCGTTGATTTCCCTGTTTTTGGTGCATTAGTCGCCATTGCCTGGACTTACAGGGAGGATGATGTGTGGCGTATTAATAATTGTGAATTGTATAGTTGGGAACCTTCATTCTATCCCCTTGAGATAACTTCTGATACCCCTTTTGATTTTGACATCATTACGGCTGATATGATTACCGACCCTGAGGAATATCTTCCTATCGGCTATCATATGGCCTATTGCATGGAAGTGTCTGGTTTTAATGAGATCTTTACCTGTGAGGATATTAATTATTCAGGCACACAATATACGCAGCTATCTTTTTTGGAAACCGAAAGTAAAAACCCAAAGCTTTTCGGCGGTGAATCCGTTGGAGGATATGGATTTTGGATGTATTTGGTTTGGGAAGCCTATGTAGATGGATATTGGCAATTGTATTATTCGCGTACACTACATTATTATGGCGCAATTGAAGAAAACAGCCTGTCAAATGATATTCAAATATTCCCCAACCCGGCATCGCATTTTATCCGTATCGAAAACAGCAAAGAATTAAACCTAACCATACGGCTGTTTGATGTTTCAGGAAAATTGGTGTATGAGAACCGGCAGAAGGCAGATGAAATTTCCATTGATATCCGCACCCTTGTGAAAGGTATTTATTTTATTCAAATCACTGATAGGGAAAAATATCTTACCCAAAAAATGCTTGTTGACTTATGAAACCATGAACTTCAAATCAATTCATTTAACAACTCAAAAACACATTACTTATGAAAAAAATTAATCTACTCTCCCGCATAATGCTCGTTGTGATCTTTATCTCAGTAGCTTCTTCTGTAAAATGCCAGTGGTCTTTACCCCAGCCCTTCACCACTTCGACCTCTGACAAGGCGAATGCCTGTTTAAATCATATATATTGTTATAATGATGATCTTGATCTGTTGTTTTGGGAGCAAAGTACGGATTCCGGTTCAACCTCCATCTGGTATAAAAAATACCTGACCGGTGAAGATCCTATAGAAGTCATCCATGATCCGGGTATGCACTATAAAAATCCAAAAATATTAACAATTGGTTATCAGGATACTATCTTTTATTTGTTCTTTGAAAAAAATCATAATAATGAGAGGGATATCTATTACATGAAATTTGCATCAGATGGTGGACACAGCGATCCTATATCATTTGATACCTCAGGCAGCAATAATCGTAAATATGAAATAGTAAACGATGGCATTAATTCTAACTTTGTCGTTTGGCTATCTGATAATTACCTTCTGGCAAGTTTCCTGGAGCATCAAAATGGCGTTTTTCAATTTTTACCTCCCGATACCATTGATTCGGGGAATATATCGGAAATAGCCATAAGTTGGCGTAGAATAGTCTGGATAAATGAGGCTGATAATCTGGATCAACTTATGGAGGCTGTCACGGAACTTTCTGGGGATTGGTCGGATCCGGTTGAGATCATTAGTCATGAGAAAATTAGTAACCTTGAAAGTTCTATGGAATATTATAATGTTCCGCTAATTACCTGGGCTTATCTGGAGGAGGGTACTTGGAAAGTTAATAATTGTTATTTCAGCTTTCCTCAATACACATTTTATCCTTTCGAGATATTTAATTTGGATTTTAATGATTTTGGTGTTTTATGTTCTAATTTATATCCTGAGGTAGGTATTGAAAATTTGGGATATTATGATTTGGCATTCCCTAAAGATACATCAGGAAATACAGAGATTTTTGTTTATAATAATTTCTATAGCCCTGAACCAATCCGGTTGTCATATCTTTACACTGAGTGCAGAAATCCAAGATTTTATTTCGGCGCCTTAGATTTTACTTACAACGGCGGCCAATGGGTTTATTTAGTCTGGGAAGCGTTTGTGGATGGATACTGGCAATTATATTATTCCCGATTATTGTTTCTTTTTGGTTCCGTAAATGAAAATACGCTCGCAAAAGATATCCAAATCTATCCCAACCCGGCATCGGATTTTATCCGTATCGAAAACAGTAAAGAATTAAACCTGACCATACGGCTGTTTGATGTTACAGGAAAACTGGTTTTTGAGGATCGGTTTGCTGATAAGGATTTTTCTGTTGTCGCCTCAATACTTGATGAAGGTATCTATTTTGTGCGTATAGATGAGGGAGAAAACCATCTGACTGAGAAGATTATTGTACATTAGGCTACATGGATGAGAAGTGGAATCAGATGACAAATGATTTTTTATTTCTTTTTTATTCGTTTCATTTGTTTAATTGGATGATATCAAAAGGAATCATTTGATGGATTTGCTGATCAAAATCCCCCTTGAAGCCGGTTTTCCCGGGAAGCCTTTTCGTTGAATATCCAAACCACCCGTAACGATAACACCTGATTGTACTGTTTCCTTACCTTTTCCTCAGTTGGACTCACGTTTTCATATTCGCGCTCCCTGATCTTAATCATCGAGAAGGAGTAGCGGGCATTGATTTTCAGTTGCCTGTATATGGGGACCTGTACATCAAATAACCATGAAAAATCATTCAGGTCATAGGGGCCATCGTTGAGCGTGGTAGTGGCTACACGGTAACCGTCTTCCCATTCTTTGACCTCGATGAGCCGGCCATATGAAAATCCTGTGCCGGCTTTCAGGTATCGTTTATCTTCGAAATGGAAAAGAACCGGTACTTCGAGGTAATTGAGCACCAGCTTATATTGATTGTAATCGTGCTTGATACTGTAATCCATGCCGCGTCCGCCTTTTTTGTGGTAGCTGCCCTTTTGACTGTAAGTGGTTTCGAGCGAAAAGGACCATTTTTCTGCTACCGGAACGATGGCAGCAACACCGACATTCATACCGAATTTCTTGAAACCATACACATCATCACCCTGCACGTTGGTGGCATTAACGCCCCCAATGACTGCCCCCATCACACGTTGTGCCTGGATTTCGCCTGACGCAGCAAATAAAAAAAGAACTACAAAAAAGCGTAAAATAATCTTCATCTTTCTTAAATTCAAAAATAATAAGGACTATAACGAAGGGATTGTCGGGAAATTTTACAAATCGGGAAAACGGTCATCTAATTTCACGGATTAAACGAATGGGGAATGTCATCGAATTTCACGGATTACACGAATGTTTCTACAATGATTTTTTATTCGTTCAATTCGATGATAAAAAAAAACTATAAACCAATTGATTATTGATTTGGGATTGTTGTCGACACCTTACGCATACCTCGGTTGTTCCACATCGATCATGCTGAACTGAATCCGGCTTCTCTCCAGATCCACATCCTCCACTTTCACCTTTATACGCTGATTTAGTTTAAGAATCTCGCCCGGATCGGCAATATACTTTTTGGCAAGTTTGCTTTTATGAACCAGCCCGTCCTGGTGCACACCCACATCCACAAAGGCACCGAAGGCCGTAATGTTGGTTACAATACCCGGAAGTTCCATCCCTATTTGCAGATCCTTGATGGTGTTTACGCCATCGGTAAACTGAAAGACACCGAACTTTTCGCGCGGATCCCTGCCGGGCTTTTCAAGTTCGTTCATAATATCTTTTAAGGTTGGGATACCGGCACTTTCGGTTACGAAATCCTCAATATTTATTTGTTCACGGAGTTCTGAGTTTTTCATAAGGTCTTCAATCCCTGCATTCAGCGATTTGGCCATTTTTTTAACAATCGCGTAGCTTTCGGGATGTACCGCACTTTTATCCAGCGGATTTTTACTGTCGAACACCCTGAGGAAACCGGCAGCCTGCTCGAAGGCTTTTGGTCCGAATCGTGGGACTTTCTTTAACATATCACGGGATTGGAAAGCGCCGTTTTCGTTTCTGTAATCAATGATGTTTTGAGCCAGTGCCGGGCCAATCCCTGAGACGAATGAAAGCAATTGCTTACTCGAAGTATTTACTTCAACACCCACATTATTAACGCAACTCATTACGGTATCTTCAAGGCTTTTGGCAAGCTGGTTCTGGTTTACATCGTGCTGGTACTGTCCAACGCCGATGGATTTAGGGTCAATCTTTACCAGTTCAGCAAGCGGATCCATCAACCGTCGCCCAATCGACACCGACCCCCTTACGGTGACATCATAATCAGGAAACTCCTCCCTTGCCACCGGTGATGCAGAATATACAGAAGCCCCGCTTTCATTTACTATTACAGCGGTAATGTCGCGATCGAAGCGCATAAACCGGATGAGGCGTTCTGTTTCCCGACCGGCGGTACCATTCCCAATTGCAATGGCCTCGATTTTATAACTTTTCACCAGGTTCGAAATTTTGTTGATCGACTGCTTAACTTCGTTTTGCGGTGGATGGGGATATATGGTTTCGTTGTGAAGTAGTTTTCCCTGTCTGTCGAGGCAAACCAGCTTACACCCGGAACGGAAACCGGGATCGATGGCGAGGACATTCTTCTGACCCAGTGGCGGCGCCATCAGCAACTGACGCAGGTTATCCGCAAAAACACGAATGGCCTCCGCATCGGCTTTTTCCTTTGCCAGGTTGCGGAATTCCGTTTCCAGCGAAGGTTGGAGAAGCCTTTTGTATGAATCCTTGATGGCTTTTGAAACCTCCCCGGCAATCTCGCCATAACCTTTAATGAATAACCTTTCGAGGAT
>JABMQA010000879.1 GCA_013203545.1 Bacteroidota bacterium | reverse complement strand
TGCGGATTCCGCCGGTTATAGAGGCCGCAACTGCCATTGTGCTTGCTGATTTGATGCTGCTGGAGCAGAAGGTGGGGAGGGTTTTTTAGGGGGAAGGTTTCAGGTTTGAAGGTTGAAGGTTTCAGGTTTCTTGCACTACGCACTATGCTATACGCGCTTTACTTTTTTGTTTCAAGTTGGCAGGTTTTGCCGTCCGCCTCCCGAATGCTATCGGGATGGCGGATTGGCACAGGTTGGGACTGTATTTTTGTAAGAATTATCAATCCTTTACAATAGACGGTTTAATACGTTTCGCATAAAGTTAACCTCTTCTTCAACGTGTTTTATCAGGTTTTCGAAGTATCGACGTTCAATATCAGAATAATTGTTTCCTAATGCTTTTTCAAATTCAGGTTGAATCATTTCGCTTTGGATAGGAATATTGAAAAAAGCACTTTCTTCAAAATTTATCAATATCTGTGGATCAATCCCAAAAATACCAGCAATTTTATTGATCCTTTCATACCCAAGTTTGGTTTTACCTTTTTCAATCCGGCAGTATGATGACTGTGAAATGCCCAATTGATATGCTACATATTCCTGGGTCAGGTTTCGTAATTCCCTGATCTTTTTAATTTTTAACCCTAATTTCATGGCTTTAAGTTTAAAATGCAACGGAAATTATTCAATATTGTATGCTTAATCCAATACAATGGTTTCAATCATTTCAATGCCTTTAATACCAATTATGGGTTTTAAAACCAATAGTTGGTTTCCAATTTAATAATGTTTAATTAAATGAAATCGGATCTTAAATGAATATTCATTTGATGATAAATTATAAGGTGTTGTACAAATGTAGATTAATTTATGCAAAAAGTGAAAAAATTATGCAATTTTTTCACTTTTTATGCAAGTTCTGAATAAGGATTTTTCGGTTTCAGATGTAAACTTTACTCCGAAATTTAATCTTTAAAATCTTAGCTTATGAAACCAAAATTTCTTTTCATGCATTTCGTTTTATTATTTCTTGCAACAGGATTAACTGCACAACAAGAGGTTAGTTTCTGGTACGATGGTGCCGGAAACCGCACCTCCCGCAACAATTACATTTTACCTGTAAAATCGCTACCAATGGATACCCTTTATGAAAATTCGCTGGCCGAAAAGTTTAAAAGCCAAGCGATTCAACAGCTATCCTTTAATGAAACAATGGTCACAGTATACCCCAATCCCACCGAAGGTATTGTTCATATAAAAACCACTATTGTGCCTGATGAGGGAGAGGTCAGCATTGTTAATTCCACAGGTGTTTTAATCGGGCAGGTTAAACTCGAAGCGCTCCAAAGCGCCATCGATCTGCGCAGGCAACCCGGCGGTATGTACATTTTATATGTTACGGTTTCCGGGACAACCGAAATCCGTAAGCTTATCAAGCGATGATCTTTCAGGACACAACCGCATTAAAACATTTTTAAAAAGAATTTTAAAAACACCACAAAACAATAACAATGAAAAAATATACACCACTTGCAGTAATACTTTTGGTTTGCACTTTTGCATCATCCGGTACAAACCCTGAAGATACCGTTTTTACAATAAAAAGAGAGAGTGATGCCAATCCGGTAGGCACCCTTCCCGGAAGTTTTGGGGTTTCCCCTTCAGGTGCTGCTACCTATACCATACCACTTGATTTGCCCCCAGGCCGGGCAGGAATGACACCCGAAATCTCCCTCAATTACAACAGCCAGGGAGGTGACGGGGTAATGGGAAAAGGATGGAGTATTGGTGGGTGGTCGTTTATTGGAAGGGTAAATGAAACGCAATACTATGATCAAAGAAACGGGAGTGTAGACTTTGCGGATGATGTGTTTTCGTTGGATGGGAAACGGTTGATTGAGATACCAAGTAGCAAAAGCGAAGTTATTTACCGAACGGAGATTGATGAAGTATCAAAAATAGTATTATTGAATGCTCAAAAAGATAATGCTTATTTTGTTATTCACACAAAAGCCGGTTTGAAAAAGTATTATGGTGATACCCCGGATTCAAAACAGGTTTATGGTCTCTCAACTAACCCGGCAATTCGCTACCATCTGAACAAGGTTGAGGACAAATTAGGAAATTTTATACATTATGAATACGAACAAACTGATGGGACTGGTGAATTGTACCTCAAACAAATTGTTTATACGAAACATGCCAATATCACAAATGCGTCAACCTATACAATTAATTTCATCTATAGTTTAATTGATAACAATTATACCAGAACTTCATTTTTTGCTAATGGAGAGAATAGCTACCAATATCAGGTAGCGAAAAAACTTAACGAAATTAAAGTGATATACAATGACAAAATCAACGATGTCGATGTAACTATTACGAAATACTTACTAAGCTATGAGCTTGCCGGAATGTTCAGTGATAAACCCTACCTAAAAAGCATTCAATTGGAGGGTGAGAATCAGGCGAAGCTAAATGCTACAACATTTGAATGGGACTACAACCAGGCTATTGAAGGAGTTCCTGAAGAAGTAATTACTGGTGTCGTGGTACAAGAGTTCAATCAGATGGATTTTATTTATGGTACCGGGGATTTTAATGGGGATGGTATATCCGATATTGTTGAATCAGGGTCTTACGACTCTGAAACTGATGGGACCTTTATCCGGTTGGGTGGTCAACTTGGAACAAATCCAATTTGGATAAATGATATCGTTTATTACCAAACCTCAGCATTTATTTGTTCGGACGTAAATGGAGATGGAATGGATGAGCTCTTCCTAAATACCTCCAGTTCGATCTGTGGATACAAATTTGACATTTCGGGTCAAAGTCTAACACCAATTCAAATTGGTAGCACTAATAAATCTTTTCTTGCAATGGGTGACTTTAACGGGGACGGGTTAATTGATTTTATCCTTAAGCAAGACACGAATCCATTTTTCTATTTGCATCAGGGTTTAAATGATCTGACTCAATTCTTTTCCAGCTCAATACAAATTGAAAACTTTACATTATACAGTACAGACAAATTTTTCAGAACCGGAGATTTTACTGGGGACGGTATTACCGATTTTGCATGCTTTCATCGAGTATCACAATACCCACCAACATATTCATTTGATATACACACCCTGCAATTTGATGGAGGGGCACAAACACCCCATTATGATCTTATTGATCTCGAATTTCTACCCTTAGGTCTCGTCCTTTCATCTGTAACATTCGCCTCCTTTGATATTGGTGATTTTAATGCTGATGGAAAAGATGATATGATTCTTACTCTTGAATACCCTGATCCAGATGGTCGTGTTACTCACATTTGTTATTCTTACGGTAAAGGTTGGGTTAATAAATGCGTTGATATTGGAGACTATTTTAATGATGATTTACCTGGTGAACATAAGATACTGGACCTTAACAATGATGGATTATCAGACATTTGTTCATTTGAATATGAATCAATTGCAAATACATCCATTAATATCCATTTCAGAAAATTTATTAAGTGCCCTGGCATTAATTCCGGTTTTATTTATGATGCTGAAAATACTCAACACAGTGCTTCGAATTATAATATGGACAACATTTTAATGGATGGATGGGCGATGGGCGATTTTAGTGGAAATGGAGAACCAGATTTGTTTTATGCATTTGTTTATGAGGAAGAAGTAGATCTACGGGATAATACCGGTGATCGAGTACTTGTAAATTCCCAAAGACGTGCACATACATTAAGCGATGAAACACTGGGTGATGATCTGATTGTTTCGGTTGTGAATGGTCTGGGAGCTCAACAGTCCGTAGAATATGAAAGATTCGACCCAACAGGATATACACCCACCTCTTATCCCGTATTACCATATAAAGGTCCGTTTTACATTGTGCAAAAAATAAAAACCGCCAATCCGGATGGCGGATATTTTCCTGATGTTGAGTATGAATACAAAGGTATGCAAGTCCATGCACAGGGTAAGGGACTGTTGGGATTTCAGCAATTAACAATAATAAACAACCTTAATGGGACGAAAACAGTTACTGATTTCGAATTGTATATTGATAATGACAAGTATTTCTATCCCTACCCTGAAACCATTGAAGTTAAAGCTCTTTCGAATGACCAACTCTTGACAAAAACCACAAATGTGATAGGCAAAAAGAATTTGATTTTAGAGGAGGATTATGATAAAATTTTTATTCCGGTCATCACCGAAAGCTTTACTATCGTAAAAGATCTGAATGGTGCCGGAATACGTAGCACCAAAACCAGGCAATTGGTTGATTATATCGATGACTACGGAAATTCAACAAAATCGCAGGTTATGCATAGCGAATGGGTTTGGAGTATTAACCAACCCGATGGAGACTACAACTGGCAAAAAACCATTGAAAATGAATACGAAGATGAAATAGATTTACAAAACTGGCTTGTTGGCAGACCAACCTATACTAAGGTTACCGATTTTCATGATGAAGGTGGTAGCACAACAAACATTACTGAAACTACTTATACCTATTTTGAGGAAACTGAAGACCATTGGCCCCTGTTGGAATCAAAAACCACTGTCCCCAATGGTTCGGGTTATTTTACCACGGCAATAGATTATGATTACGATTCATACGGAAATGTGATAAAAGAGACTTTAAAAGCGCCAGGTGATGTAACACTGCCCGACAGGATAATCGATTATGAATATAGAACGGACGTGGGCTACGATGCACGGTTTTTAACAAAAAAAACAATTAACGCCCCGGGCGATGACCATGTTACCAAATATTTTTATAATTTAGCAACCGCTACCATGAAAGAAAGCATCGAAATAAATGATTTGGAAACCAATTACCAATATGATGAATTTGGTAATTTAAAGTACACCTTTCATCCAGATGGTAATTATACCGAAAAACTCCGCTTTTGGAGTCAGGGCACTGGGCATGAACCGGACGGAGCGTTATTTTATACCTGGTCCGATAGAAAAATCTCCCCCCTTCAGCAGAACTGGGGTTTGATACTCAGACATTATGATCCTTTGGGGAAAGAACTGCGAACGGTTACCTTTGGGTTGAATTACGGCGAGCCTATTTATGTGGATAAAACCTACGATAACTATGGTCGTCTCGACAGTGTTTCCGAACCTTATTTTAGTTACGAAAGCCCGGAACTATATACCACATTCGCCTACGATGAACTCGGACGGATTGCAACCAAAACAAATCCCGATGGAACCATCATATCCACTAACTATAACGGGCGGGAAACCACGGTTACAAATGAAACTACCGAAATTTGGAACAGGAAAACCGTAAATGCCAAAGGAAAAATAGACTGGTCGAAAGACCCTGCCGGCACGATCAACTACAATTTCGACGGCGCCGGAAGGCTCATTAAAACAATTGCTTTGGGTATTTCAACACAAATACATTACGACGATGCGGGTAACCGGGACGAACTCATCGACCCCAATGCAGGCACCAGTACATATACCTACAATGCCTTTGGGCAATTAACATCACAGATTGATGGCCGGGGGAATGAATACAATATGTATTACGATGAAATTGGCAGGTTAATAAGTAAAATAAATACCCAATATAATCCTATTACCGCCTATTATTACATAAATGATATTTCTGATTTTGGGTTCGGACAATTAGAACGACAAGTTTGTGTTTCTCATGAGTTGGAAAACAAAGGGCCTGTTTTTTATGAATACACTTACGACCACCTTGGAAGGCTATCCACCAAAACCGAAACCATCGACAGTAAGTCATTTCCTTTTACTTATCAATACAATCCCGATCACGGAATGTTGGATTATACGACCTACCCCTCCGGCTATGTAACCAGGAACTTTTACAACCAACGCGGATATTTGTACCAGGTTGTAAATGGCAGCCAGGTTCTATGGCAGGCCAACGAAATGAATGCCCGCGGGCAGTTGGAGGAATACGACCTGGGCAATGGACTGACAACTGAAAAGCTTTTCGATGATTATGGATTCCCCTCCGCTATTAACACCCGCGGTGTTCAAAAGTTGAATTATACATTTAATCCTGAAACCGGCAACCTACAATACCACGTTAACGATTACAGTTTATACTGGCGTGAGAACTATAGCTATGATGACCTGCTAAATACGAGGCTCACCGGCTGGCAGTTTTCTGATGGTCCGCTACACCAGATAAGCTACAGCAATAATGGCAATATTGAGCAAAAAACGGATGTAACAAGCACCAAAGGGGCTTACGAATATGGCGGCGGCTTCAGCGGCCCTCATGCAGTAACGAAAGTTACAAAGCCGGTTTGGAATTACTTCCAAAAAGCCGAGATACAAGATATTTCATACACAGCCTTTAATAAGGTAGAGGAAATAACCCAGGGGTATAATACACCATTGGTAAAACGTATGAAATTTAACTATGGGCCTGATGAAGCTCGCAAAAAAACGCAGTTTTTTCATGTGGATTTGAATGGTGTGGAACACCTGCAGCAAACCAAGTACTTTTTTGGAAATTATGAGGTAGAGGTAAATGCCACCGGCAATGAGCGTAAATTGCATTACTTGCATGGAGGTGACGGCGTATTTGCTGTTTTTGAAGATAGAGGCCAGGGGCAGGAACGAATTTATTACGTCCATAAAAACTACCTCGGCTCTTACGATGTAATTACAAACGATGTCGGCGGAGTAGAAGAACGCCTGAATTTCGATCCCTGGGGGAGGAGGCGTGATCCCAATACCGGCCAGGTAAACGATGACATCTCCAGCATGTTCGACCGTGGTTATACAGGCCACCAACATCTCGATGCCTTTACCCTTATCAACATGAACGGCCGTGTTTTCGATCCCGTGCTTGCCCGCTTCCTTTCACCCGATCCTTTTGTACAGTCCCCCGGGTACGGACAAAACTTCAACCGGTACAGCTA
>JABMQA010000878.1 GCA_013203545.1 Bacteroidota bacterium | reverse complement strand
CTGAATGCCGGTCACATCTGGTTTCGTGATACCGGCAGCTATGTGATTATACCTGATGCAAGCACAAACCAGTCATGGCTGTATGATACACTGAATGCAATTACTGCTGAGATCACTGATATTTCTTCCGTGGAAATTTTCCCTGCAGTTATTGATTTAGTAAAAACCATTACGCTGTCAGATGGAAATGAGATCCTCCTTTCGAAAAACCATGGAATTTTGAAATATCCGGTAAATGATCCCATAATCCAATATTATCAAATACAAGGTTTGCAAACTGTTACGGAACAAATCGGGAATACACCTCCCGCTTTCCACGACTATTTTAATTTCGATGAGGGGGATGTATTTCAATACTGGGCAGGTGCCGGGGATGGTTCGTATCCCCCACCCAATTCCGATACGTATATCATAAAAATATTGATTACCTCGAAGGAGCAAAACGATGACTTCGTAAAATACGGCAGGCATGTCATTAAAAAATCAACATTCTTTGGGGGGCTGGATGTCTGGGATGATGAAGTTCGTTTTGAAAACAATCCCGAAAGTTTTGTAAATTACGAACCAAATACACTTTATAATTTTTGTGCCGATTCCATTGGCTTGGATGCCTGTTATACCTACTATGATAATGCCTATTCAAAAATCCGGTTGGAAACATTTGCCTTGGACCCGGAATTGACTTCAATTTGTAACTATACAATTCCAGCTGACGGAAATATATTTGGCATTTGTAATAATGACAGTGCTTTTGCCGGAAAAAATACTGATCCTATATATCATTGTTTCATATCCTTTACCGAAGGGCTTGGATTTACGCAATACAGTTATGCTTACTTCGAACAATCTAATGATTTTATCATTTCAGGATATGTAAAAGATGGTGATACAGTTGGCACCATCACACCGGATGGTATTCTGCTTGGTGTTGATGAAAAGATTTCAGAACAGCAAATCAACATTTATCCCAATCCGGCCAGCGAAAATGTGATCATCGAAATTAATGGTGCGGGTAACAGCAGTGCAACACTGGAAATTTATGATTTATCAGGAAGGCTGGTTAAATCACTGTTTGATGGCAAACTCAGTATGACAAAATCCAACTTTTCCTGGGATATGTCAACACAATCGGGAAGCTGCGTTAAACCGGGCATTTACTTCTGCCGTTGGGTAATCGGGCAACAATCAGGAATGCGGAAGATTGTGGTAATCTAAGCAACAATAACACCTAATAAGCCATCCACATTCTTATTATGGAAGTTTTATGGGACTAAAACCAAAATCCCAGGCGAATGGCATTGTTAAAGTTCAGGCCAATGTTGTTGTCTTTTATTTCCGGATACTTTGAAGTAAGCACACCATCTGCTTTAATGGTTGCTTCTTTGTATTTTTTCAAATCCATACCCAGGCCCAGTTCAACACCCATGTATAAATGCTTAAACAGGTAAACATCTGCTCCGGCAACAAGGTTTACTTTAAAGGAACTATAGGCCCTTTCCCCAATAGTTTTCGAAAAATAAGGTTGCCCCCATTGATCGTAATACATAACAGAGAGGGTTTTCCAGGCATTTTCAATCTCCGTTTTAACAATGTCGTGTGTATATGGATAGTAATCAACATGGTTTACTTCATCTGAATATTTTGACGCCTTATTCTCATAACCAATTTCAATACCTACATAAGGAGAAACCCTTTTACTATCCAGCAAATGGTATTCAAGGCCAAGATCTACTCCAAGAATGGTATAACTCTTTTCTTCCTTATCCATTAGCATTATACTATTCCCGTCAACCATGAAGGTGCGCGGAATTTCATCGGTACTTTTTTTATAATCAAAGTTAAATCCGGTACGAAGCGCAAAGTTTTCCTTTAGAAAAACCCTGCCCCTGAATGCTTTCAGATCAATGGGGCCATTATCACTAAAGGGAAGGAAATCAAGCTCAATGGCAAAATTTCCCTTTTGGGGGTTTATCTTATCAGCCTGCTCTTCTGTTTGGGCCATTAATGAAACGGATAGCAGAAATAAGAGGAAAAAAAATAATTTCGTTTTCATAATTTCAATATTTCAAGGTTATTTTTAAAAGCTTACCTTTGCAAAGGTAAAAAATCCTTTTAATTTTGTAAATAATCTTTTATATCATGAAAAAAGTTGCAGCAATTTCAGTTCTTATTTTATTGATCACAATTATAATATCCTGTGAAAAGGAAGATCACAAAACATTCATCTACCTTGGAAAAACAGAGTTGTCTTTCAATTATGACGAAAACCTGCAAAATATTACCATAAGCAATATTGCCGGACAGGATTTTGATTGGAATGTAAGTTCGGCTGATAACTATTTTTACTTTGATAAACCCACCGGCACATTGTCACCCAATGCGTATGAGGAAATAAATATTTACCTTAACCGGAATGAAGTCCCAGGTGATTCCATCAGCTCACAAATTACTTTTAGCAGCAGTGAAGGGGAGCCCGTATCTATTGATGTTATGATCTATAGTTACCCGGAAAATAAAATACGCATAGGATCAAAAATTTCTCAGGCCACCTATTCAAAAGAAAATAACAAAGTTATTATGTCGTCACAAAATGAAGAATACATTGAAATTTTCGATGTTACAGAAAAAACCTTCGACAGAATTGAGATATCTAATAACTATCAGAATGGCTTTGAAATTCTTGAAGCATCTCCCAACGGCAAATACCTGATTGCGGCCGAGCACGACAGGGCCTTTCATATCGACCTTGAGAACAAAGAGATCCTTCATCAATTTGTGATGAATGACCAAATAGAGAGCATCGTATATTGCCCGGGGAATATTGCATACTTTTTTTTAAATTGGAATAATGAATTTTACCGCTTTGATCTAAACAGCTATCAACAGGAAGCCTTTTTACCAGGTTTACGTAATTTAAATGCGAAGCCACATCCATCGTGGAAGTATTTGTATGGTATCGGCAATTATAACGACCTGATTAAAATAGACATCCAGGGGGATATTCCTGAAGTTAAGTACTCCCAATATATAAGCTCAATGGGAGTTACTTTGTGGCTTCCGGGTGATGGCAACAGAATAATAACCTCCGATAACAAAATACTGAGTATTGACCCTGATGCAATTGACTATGACGTGACCAATGTTGCAGAAATCAGTTCCCTATTTGGAAATTATATAACAATGCAGGTTGCACAAAATCCCCAGATAAATGAGTTTTATTTCATGGCCGTATCCAACAACTATTATGAGACACCCTATCACCTGTTTGTATATGATAATAATTTGATTTTCGACCGTGAAATCGAACCTGAAGGATTTTACTACACCGATCAGGGTAGTGCTTACTTAATAGAGCCGGCACGGGTTCAGTTCGTCTTCACCGATGCAAGCGGTCAAAATATTATACTTATTACAAGACCCGGTTCCAACTCACACTCATATGGAAGTGCCATTGAGATCATACCGGTTGGAAAAAATATTGATTAATTGGTAAAAAAAACCACGCATAATCAGGGTTACTTTGGCCTTAACATGGCATAAAGGCAGGTGCAGATAAATTAAAACGACCTCTTAAAACCATCATCAAAACATTTATCCTACCTTTGACGGATTACTTTTTGTCAGTTTTTATTTGTTTATCAAATTGATAGCAAAATTTTCACAAATACCTTCATACAGTGATCGAAATAGGAAAACACCACGCATTAAAAATTACCAAGCAAGTAGAACATGGCCTCTATCTGGCGGATGAATCCGGTGAAGAAATTCTGATGCCAAACAGATATTGCCCCGAAAATTTCAACCTGGAGGATACAATTGAAGTTTTTGTTTATCTCGATAATGAGAAAATGAAGATAGCCACAAATTTAACCCCTAAAATATTATTAAACGAATTTGCATTGCTGCAGGTAAAAGCTGTGACTGACGTGGGCGCATTTATGGATTGGGGATTGGATAAGGATCTCATGGTTCCTTTTAGTGAACAGAAACAAAGAATGGAAGAGGGAAGGTGGTATATTGTCTATTTGGATATCGATAAAAAATCAGACAGACTATACGCCAGCAATAAGATGGAAAAGCACCTGCAAAATGAGGATGTAACTTTAAAGGAGGGCGATAAGGTTGAATTGCTGGTTTGGCAGGCAACAGATCTTGGATTTTCGGTAATCGTAAACAATACGCACAAAGGATTAATTTATGAGAACGAAATTTTCAGGAAACTCAACATTGGGGATAAACTGGATGGATATGTGAAGAAAATCCGTGAAGACAATAAAATTGATGTTTCGATTCAAGCCCTTGGTTACGAAAATTTCAACGACACGAACACTGAGCTGATATACCGTACATTATTGGAAAACGTTGGATTTATGGCAGTTACGGATAAAAGCTCACCGGAGGAGATTTATTTGAAGTTTGGTATGAGTAAAAAGGCCTTCAAAAAATCAATTGGCGCCTTGTACAAGCAGCGAAAGATATTGATTCAGCCCGATGGGATAAAATTGATTTGATTAAAAAAAATAGAACACAGATGTTTTATGATTTTTATGATAGGCACAGATCACGCTGAATAAAAACTGCATTGATTAGCGAATGGTGCGGGAAACTAAAAAATCCCCTGAATGAAGAAAGGATTCCAAGAAACACAAACCATCATATTCAATCATAACAATCATGAAGATCAGCGTTCCATTCGTTAATCCCGGTAAGAAGTTCATGGATATTCAACTAAATGCTATATTTCATAATTTTGACATGATGTAAACGTTAATGATACTTTATTACAATATTCAACACAAACAAATATGAAACGTAAAAATTCAATTATCGGATGGGCATTTATCCTGAGTATTCTTGTATTGATAATGATGTTCGTCGATTTTCTGGCCCTGTCAGACATTCACCAAGATTATGTGAGCACAAAAGTTTTGGATTCTATTGGGGCAGATCTGTCAAATGTACTTCCTGACTGGTCGGCAACTGTTCTTGAATGGACGATGATCAGGATCAGCCTGATTTTGAAAGCTATTTTCATGATTGTCATCATTATTGCGTTAGGGAAGACGGTACAGAAACTCAAAATTTAGTACGTTATTCAAATCGTTTATATCTGTTTTGTCAGGCAGTTCATTGAAGGGGGAAACTCAATTTCCTGTATCAACAAGGTTCTGTTCTTCAATACTATTCCTGATCCTTTGCATGGCTTCTTCAGCAGTTATTTTCCCTTCATCAACTTCTGTGCAATATAATAGGGTATAATAATTGCGAAAATAATGATCAGGCAAAGTATGGAACCGGTTATGAAAATCAGAATGCTTGTTACTTATCGAATTCAAACTTAGATCGTCCAAGTTAAAAGCTATGAATTTCGCAAATAGTTAATTGTTCCCTGATAGGAAAAATAATTTTTTTTCGGATGGTAAGGTGATTTGTAATACATTTGGAAATTGGACAAAAAATAGCTTTAATATTTGAGCTTCTCCTCTTTTAACAAACAGGCTACAATATTAAAATGGCGCAGCTAAACAATATTATGGACCATGAATCAAATATACTTATCATTGATGATGATGATAGCCTGAAATACATCATTGCACTGCTTAACAGCCAGGGCATCAAAGTTAGCGTTGCTACAAATGGTAAACTTGCATTAAGCGCTCTATACAAAGCAACATCCGACCTCATATTGCTGAATACCAACTTACCCGGCACTGATGGTTTCGAAGTATGCCGGCAGCTTAAAGCCATCAAAATGTTTTCCGAAATTCCGGTTATTTTACTTACTACTTCCACCGACCCAAGAACCCGGAAGCAAATTTTCAAAGCCGGCGGCACCAACTATATCACAAAGCCTTACGAGGAGGCGGAGGTAATGGCATGCGTAAAATCCCATTTGGAGCTTTCGGCAGCCAGAAAAAACCTTAATGAAATCATTGATAATCAATCTAAAGTACTTGATATAAGCGAAGAACGCTTTCAATCCCTTTTGGAGCATACCGACGAGGGATTTTACCTATTTGAAGCGCATGAACCCATACCTGTGGATACGCCCATCGATGAGCAAATTCAATTAATCTACCGGGGGGTTTTCGTGGAATGCAACGATGCCTTTGCCGGGATGTATGGATACACGAAGTCAGCGGATATCATAGGCAAAACACTTGCAGACCTTCATGGCGGAACGGATAAGCCGGAAAATATTTCATTTTTGAAAGCGTGGGTCAATGCAAAATACCGCATTTCGGGTGCCCTCTCTTTTGAAATGAACCAGCATGGTAAGGTCGTTTGGTTTTCCAACAACGTTGTTGGTATTATTGATGATGGCCGGCTTATGCGCATCTGGGGAACTCAAACAGATGTTTCAGAAATTAAGCACGCTGAAGATGCCCTGAGTGAAAGCGAACTTCGTTTCAAAAGCGTAATTCATAATGCAGTTGAGGGCATATCCATAAGCAACGAAGCGGGTGAACTCATCGTATGGAACACAGCCCTTGAAGAGATTACAGGGATCTCCGCCGCTGAAGTGCTTTATCAAAACATCTGGGATGTACAACTCAGGCTCTCTCCCCTGATGCCGCAAACAGAAGAAGTAAGGAAGGGGTACAAAAAGGAAATTAAAAAATATCTTAAAACCGGAAAATCAATATTTGCTGAAAAGCCACTGATACGGGAGTATGATAAACCCGATGGTACAACTGTGTTTTTGAAAGGCATCATTACGGCAGTAAAAACCGACAAAGGGTATATACTGGTTAGCACCACTGAAGATATCACTGATCGCAAATTGAATGAATTTGAAATTCAGCGGCAAACCAATGAACTCAAGGCATTACACCTGTTGAGCAAAGATATTAGCCGTACTTTGGCGCTTGAGGAGGTTATCAACATTGCAGTGGAAGGATTGATAAATGCATTGCATCCGGATCTGGCTATTTTCTTTATACTCGATAACGACAAGCTGATAATGCAAGGCATCGGTCCTGAAGAGGCCCGGTTAAGGCTGGGCAACATCCCCGAACATGAAGTGGGTGAATGTTTATGCGGTTTGGCAGTTTCAGAAGGCAGACCTGTTTTCTCAAAAGATATTTTTACCGATTCACGCTGCACATGGAATGAATGCAAACATGGTGGATTCCGCGCTTTTGCAGCCCTGCCTGTGCAAAAAGGAAAGGATATTATTGCAGTTGTTGGTCTTGGCTCCTTAGACCCCAGGGATTTTGAATCACAATCGGTTTTTATTGAAACACTGGTTAATCAAATTGCCCTCAATGTACAAAATGCGATCCTGCATGAAGCGGTCATAAAACACGCGGAAGAATTGGAAATACATGTTAAACAACGCACAGCACAACTTCAGGCCGCCAATAAAGAGCTGGAAACCTTTACCTATTCCGTTAGTCACGACCTGAAGGCCCCCCTCCGCGGAATTGAGGGCTACAGCAAACTGTTGCTCGATTTGTATGGAAAGAACCTGAATGAAGAAGCAACTCATTTTCTTAACACCATCCGGGGCTCTACCCATCAAATGAATCAACTCATTGAGGATCTCCTGGAATATTCGCGCCTGGAAAGAAGCCGGATGAGGGAAGAAAAAATAAATATGAAGGAACTTATTGCCTCCATATCATATCTATTTAGCAAAGATATTATTGCCCACAACGTTACATTAAGATCGGAGATTCCGGATATAATCCTGGTAGCCGATTCAAAGGGGCTCTCCATCGCATTGCGCAACCTTATCGAAAATTCCATTAAATTTACACGGGATATATCAACACCCGAAATTGAGATCGGATTGGAGGGGAAGGATTCATCCTGGGTTCTATTTGTAAAGGACAACGGAATTGGATTTGACATGAAGTACGGGCAACGGATTTTTGAGATATTCCAACGCTTGCACAGGGCTGAGAATTTTCCGGGAACCGGAATAGGGCTTGCAATAGTCAGCAAAGTGATGCAACGAATGCACGGCAAAGCCTGGGCTGAAAGCATCCCGGGAAAAGGTTCGACTTTTTATCTTGAAATACCCAAATAACAAAATTGATATGGCACCTGATTATAGCAACGCTATTTTATTGATCGAGGACAATCCTGTTGATCTGGACCTCACCCTCCGGGCTTTTAAGTCAAGCAAACTAACAAACCCTATACAGGTGGCCAGGGATGGAGAAGAAGCCATAAATTACATTCAAAAATGGGAACAGGGCGAACCGGAGCCGGTAGTAATCCTTCTCGATCTTAACCTTCCAAAAGTAAATGGTTTGGAGGTTCTTCAGGCAATTAAAACGCATCCTGAATTTAAAAAAATACCTGTTGTAATCCTTACCACTTCGGCTGAATCGTCCGATGTGGATTCAGCATACCGTTTAGGTGCAAATTCCTATATTGTTAAACCGGTTGATTTTGAGAAATTCTTAGAAGTGGCCAAACAAATAGAATTGTACTGGAGGGTGCTGAATAAGTCAGCCAGGTAAGAAATTTAATATTGAATGAACATAATAATACGGCCATGAGAATACTACTTTTGGAAGACAATGCCATCGATGCCGAATTAACAAAGCGAAGCCTTTCCGGTTCAATCCCGGAATGCACAATTGCAATTGCACCCACCTTAAAAGTGGCCCGGGAATTTGTGAAAAAAGGGACTGCTTTTGACCTTGCCCTCCTTGATATTAATCTCCCCGATGGAAACGGGATGGATTTGCTCATGGAAATCAGGAAATCGGGATTAAATATGGCCGTTGTGATGATTACAGGTTCAGGGAATGAAGAAGTCGCAGTTGCTGCACTTAAGGCAGGTGCCGATGATTATGTTGTTAAAAGCCTGGATTACATTTCCAGGTTGCCGGGGATTTTAGATATTGCCATTCATAATTTTAAAAAGAATTTGCAACTTAAATCCGAAAACATTCATGTATTGTATATTGAACATACGCATACCGATGTTGACCTTACGGCTCGTCATTTGAAGCAATTTGCCCCTTTCATCCATATTGATGCCATTCCCACCGCCGAAGAAGCTTTAGTCCTTTTAACTGAAGCCGGATCAGAAAACGGAAAGTACAATGTGATACTTATGGATTACCGCCTGCCCGGGCTTAATGCCATGGAATTGATTAAAATAATCAGGCAGGAACACAAACTCAGCATACCCATAATTATAGTCACTGGCCAGGGAAGTGAAGAAATAGCTGTATTGATGCTGAAATTGGGCGCTGATGAATATGTGACCAAAAGCAAAAATTATTTGTACAGGCTTCCTTCGTTGATTATAAACTGTTATCAACGTAATGAGTTAAAGCGAAAACAGGCAGAACTGACTGAAAGCGAATACAAATACAGGCTCCTTGCCGATAATTCCGGCGATGTGATTTTCGTCCTTGATGTGAATCTCAACTATACCTATATCAGCCCGGCGGTAAAATCCTTGCGCGGATTTGGCCAAAAGGAGGCCTTGAAACTTAAACTGATTGATGTTCTTGCGCCGGAGTCATACGAAAAGGCAGTAGTGATTTTCAACGAAATTCTTACAGAGGCCGGGGAGAACCCCAAAATTCCTAACACCATCAGGGTATTGGAACTGGAGGTTTTTAAAAAGGATAAAACGACAATCTGTGTCGAAATTAAAGCCTCAGTTATTAGGGATGAAAACAACATTCCCATTGGGATTTTGGGTGTAACCAGGGATATAACAGATCGCAAAAAGGCCTCGGATGAATTACGGAAACTCTCCCGTGCAATAGAACAGAGCCCTACCTCGGTATTAATTACCGATACAAATGGCACCATCGAATATGCCAATCCAAAATTTACTGAATTAACCGGTTACTCACTCGAAGAAATTAAGGGTAAAAACCCCCGTATTTTCAAATCAGGTTATACTTCAACTACGGAATACAAAAATTTGTGGAAAGCAATAACTTCAGGTAATGAATGGAGAGGGGAATTATGCAATAAGCGCAAAGATAGCTCCCTGTTTTGGGAACAGGCTTCCATTTCATCAATCAAAAATGATAAAGGGCAAATAATACACTTCCTGGCCTTGAAAGAGGATATTACCGAAAAAAAGAAAAATGAAGAGGAACTGATTAAGGCTAAAGAGAAAGCCGAAGAAAGTGACAGGCTTAAATCGGCATTCCTGACTAATATGAGTCACGAAATACGTACTCCCATGAACGGGATCCTGGGCTTTTCCGACCTTTTGAAAGAACCGGGACTGTCGAGTGATGAACAACAGAAATACATCGGCATAATTGAAAAGAGTGGTGAGCGCATGTTGAATACAATCAACGATTTAATTGACATTTCGAAGATCGAGGCCGGACAGGAGGAGATTAAAGAATCCTATATAAATGTTAACGAACAAATCGACTTTCTTTACAACTTCTTTAAACCCGAAACCAGTAAAAATAATATTGATTTTTCATTTGTAAAATCATTATCCGATCATGCTGCTGTTGTTCATACTGATAAGTTGTAGCCAATGTTAAAAAATCAACTCGTATTAGTTGCATTTATAT
>JABMQA010000877.1 GCA_013203545.1 Bacteroidota bacterium | reverse complement strand
CCGTCTCCGCCACCCACCCGCAGGTCCGGCCATCGCTGGAAAAACCACCCCAAACGGACGCTACTGGGTTGCTTTTCGTTTCAACCTGAAACTAATCCTTTAACAAATCTACAATTAATTTCAACAGCAATTCCGGCTCAATGGGCTTCGAAATATAACCATCACACCCGGCTTTCATAAATTTTTCTTTGTCGCCTTTCATTGCCTGGGCTGTAACCGCTATGACGGGAATATTTTTAGTTTCATGATCTGCTTTTAATATTTTCATGATCTCTTTTCCGTCCATCTTTGGAAGTGACATATCAAGAAGAACCAAATCCGGTTTTATTAACCGGATAATATTTAATCCATGTTCACCATCTATAGCTTCTGTAATCTGATATTTCCCTTTTAATATTGCTTTGATGGTTACCATATTGTCAGGATTATCTTCTACTACCAAAATATTTCGCAACCCGGCACCGGCATCACCTTTATAACCTTCCTTTTCTAAAACTGCTTTAACCTGAATAATGGCATCCTCATTGTCTTCCACCATCAGAATACGGGTTTCAGGATTTTCTTTTAATAAAGCATCAGATCTTTGCGACTTTTCCAATTCCACAATAATTCGTTTAATTTTATTGAATAAATCCTGTGGTGTTGAACCGCTCTTTGCAATCACAGATGATATTTTCCCGCCAAGCTTTGCTTTATCTTCTTTGGTGAGGTCTTTTGCAGTGACAACAATAACCGGTAAGTTTCGGGTTTCGGGCTGCTTTCTTATATTGTCCAAAACCATAAAGCCATCCACATCAGGCATCATCAGGTCAAGAACAAGAATGTCAGGGATATTTGTTTTTATCATTTTGATACATTCTTTTCCGCCCCTCGCCAGCAGGGTATTTATTTTTTCTGCCTTAAGGATTTCTGCCATTTGTTGAAGTTCAATCTCATTATCATCAACTATCATCACGGAACCAGGTATTCGGTTGATTTTCCTGATCTGGGATATCAATATATGTTTATCAACAGGTTTATTTATGTACCCGATCGCACCCAGGGCGAAACCGGTATCCTTATCATCAGAAACTGACATAACAATCACCGGAATGTCCTTTGTTTGGGGATTTGCTTTTAATTCCTGCAGAACTTCCCAGCCATCCATTTCCGGCATTATTATGTCGAGGGTGATGGCAAAAGGCTGATATTTTTCAGCCAGTTGCAGGGCTTCTTTACCTGAAGTTGCAATCATAGTTTTGTATCCGTTGCCATTAAGGAACCCGGAAATATCTTCAGCCGTTCCCGGGTCATCATCAACCACGAGAATGGTATTATCCGTAGTTTGCATCCAGGCGGAGTTTACGTTTAATGCATCGGCAGGTACCGGGTATTCGTACCATTTAGTGGGAATGGTAATTGTAAAAACAGTGCCTTTTCCCAATTGACTTTCAACCTTTATGTTACCACCAAGCACATATATCATTTTTTTGGCAATGGCAAGCCCGAGACCTGTTCCTTCATATTTTCGTGAAGATGTGCCATCGGCCTGCCTGAACTCCTCAAAGATATGGGGGAGCATTTTTTCTGAAATGCCAATACCGGTGTCTCTCACTTCAACGACAATATTTTCTGATTGGTGCGTCACTGAAATATCCACGCTACCCCCGTCAGTGAATTTTATGGCATTGCCAATAATATTCGATAAAACCTGGTGCAGCCTGGATTCATCTGTTTCCACTTTTGGAAGGTTATCGGGAATGCTTAAATTTAACTGCAAATCTTTTTTTTCTGCAAGTGTTTGCAAATTCTCTTTGATAAGCCTTACAAGGGAACCAATTGAAACCTGTTCCGGTATAATTTCCATCTTACCGGCCTCAATTTTCGACAGGTCAAGAATATCGTTGATCAGCGATAAGAGGCGCTTTCCGTTTCGCTCAACAATTTCGAGCCAATTGTATTCTTCGTCACTGAGTTTGGCTTTAGCCTGCATAATTAATACGCGGGAGAGTGCCATAATTGAATTCAACGGGGTTCGCAATTCGTGACTCATATTCGAAAGAAATTCACTTTTCAATCGGTTGGCTGTCTCCACCTGGCTCCTCTGGGCTTCAAGTTCAAGGTTCTGTTCCTGTAATTCATCAGTAGTGCTCTGTAGTTCCTCTGCCTGAGACTGCAACTCTTCAGCCTGTTCCTGTAGTTCTTTGGATTGGACTTCCAATTGCTGGTTGGTTTTAGATAGATAATCAGCAAGAATCCTGGTTCTTTCGTTTGCCATCAAATTTGAATAAGTGGTATTTATCCCTGCCCATGATTGCTTAAGGATTTCATAACATTCGTTACTGAACTTTTGAATATTAACAAGTGAAATAAGTGCAACAACCGTATTCCCGACCAATAGGGGAATGGTAATAATTTCCTTTGGTATGGCATCTCCCGCAACGGTTTGAAATTTAAAAACAGTATTTTCCGGAATATTCTGCAGGTAAAAAATGCCTTTTGTTGAAAGTGCATTTCCAAACTCCCCTTCAGGGTTTTCAGTATTAAAGGGTTTTAGCATTTCCCGGTTGGCACCTACAGATGCGAAATGTTCATATTCCGAGGTGCTATCGTTCAAAATATAGAATGTGCTCATGTTGGCCCCGGTAATTTTCATCAATCGCTTTAGTAATTCAGCACCAAACTCCTGCATGGTAGTTTGGGCAATCATTGTATCGGAAATATCAGAAATTCCCTGTTGAATATTTATTCTGGATTCGATCACATCCGCCATACTATTAAATGCCGTGGCTAATGACCCCAATTCATCCTCCGTAGGAATTGTATTTCTTACAGTAAAATCGCCACCTTTTATTATAAAATTAAAACCACCTCCTTTGGGG